>CAZVXR010000243.1:0-14286 GCA_964630865.1 uncultured Pirellulales bacterium
GGCCGCCTGCTCCGGATCGTCACACATCGAAAAGACATTCAAATCCTGTGGGTCGATATAGCTATGCTCAATCAGCATCGTCTTTTCGACCCACTCAAACAGCCCTTTCCAATACTCCGACCCCATACAAATTACCGGAAAGTACGCCTGCTTGAGCGTCTGGATCAAAACCAGAGCCTCAAACAGTTCATCCATCGTGCCATAACCGCCGGGCATCGCGATAAAGCCGTGGGCGTATTTCAGAAACATCACCTTGCGGCAGAAAAAATAGCGAAAATGCAGCGACAAATTCTGGTAGCGGTTCGGACGCTGTTCCTGCGGCAGTTCAATATTCAGCCCGACGCTTTTGACCCCCGCGTCACGGGCGCCTTTGTTGGCCGCCTCCATAATACCACCCCCGCCGCCGGTAATAATCGCAAAACCCGCCTTGCCGCAGACGCGAGCCGTATCCACCGCAAGCGTATAATACGGGTCATCCGGAGCCGTGCGGGCAGAACCAAATATGGACACAGCAGGTCCAATTTGTGACAACAACTCAAACCCCTCGACAAATTCCGCCATAATGCGAAAGATTCGCCATGTCTCTTCGGCCGCTATTTTCGAGTAATCGGTCATACAATCTCCACTATTATTCGCTCTATACGACCTCTATCGGCATTTTCCCGCAACTTATTAAGGCCTTTCCCGCACGTGCGCACGGTAACCGGGTGGCACCTTCAATCGCAGCTTGTGGGTGCTTTACTAAGAACGAAGAACCACAAACGAAGAACTATTTCGGCAGATACTTAAACTTCTGCCCGCCAATGGACGCATCCACCATCAATCCCTGATTGGACAGCACAAAAACCGCGATTCCATCGCGATAATCCGCCTTTGCCGCAGCGCCTGCATCCATCACAACCGCCGTCGCCTGAGCCGAAAGCGTAAATTCGCCCGTCTTAAATCCCTCAATATCGGCGCGCGTACGGAAAAACAGGATTTCCCGCACAGATTGCCCGCCAAAAGAAGCCCCAATAAACGCCTGAGAAAGACTGCAATAGCCCACAAGCGTTCCTTTTTGATAGACCTCACCCTGACCATAAGCGCCGCCAAGAATAAAGGCTCCCTTGCCAATCTTGGGCAATACGGCGTAACCCTCAGAATCCTCGAAAAACTTCTCAATTCCGGGATCTTCGGCTTTAAACGCGGCTATTGCTTCCCGCACCTCCGCAGCAAGCACCGCCTTGCTCTCAACCTGTTCCGGAGCCGTCGCGCAACTGCCCAAAAACATCCCCGAAACCACCGCCATCAATACAATAGTCCTTTTCATTTCATTTTCTCCAATTTTAAGCTCAATCGAAATACAATCAAACAGGCATACATCATACGCCACCACCCCAATTCCCGCAACCCCCCAAATTCCTGTATTCTTGTGTTCCCCCTTCTGGGCAACCCTGCCCGTTTCTTATTCCTGCTAAAAGTGATTTTGTGGGTCGCCCTGGGTGGGATTGGTCTCCCGCGCTTTTTTTATTATACGAACATTACCCAAACAATATCAAGGAAATTGTAAATTTAAAGCACTCCCTTATAAACAAACTCAAAAGGCGAAAAATGGGGAACGTGGATAGAAAGAGGTCGGAAGTCTGGAGTCAGAATTCAGAAGTGGAATTTTTTGTTTTTAAATTTAACCATCCTGCCCATGCGAAAAGACATGGGCAGGGCACCCGACTTGCTTCTATCTTCTATATCGCCCGCTGCGCGGGCTCAAAAAAATTTTGCGCAATTTTATACCCCGGGCTTACGCCGCGGGGCTTTAACATGTCGCCCTTACGGGCTTAAAAATACAAAAGTTAGAATCAAGGCAGCCGCTTTAGCACACACAAACTACGCTTGAAGGTGCCACCCGTCGCGCATCCGAAGCAAGATGCTTCGGCTACATTATTGGGCAGACACGGGGGCCTGCCCCTACACAAAGCAAACACATGGGCGTTGTCACGCAACTATCGTTTTTTGGTTTTTTTGGTGCGCCATTTTTCGGCACCGGCGCGGCGGGATTTGCGGTCTTCGATGAGGGGTTCTGCGGGGGCGAGGAATAGTTGTCTGCCGGGGACGTTGACCGAGACGATGCGGACTTTCATCGGCTGGCCGAGGTGGATGCTCTTGCCGGAATGACGGCCGAGGATGGCTTGTGCCTTTTCGTCATAGCGCCATTCGTCAAGCCCCAGATCGCCGGGTTCAATCAGGCCTTCGATGCCGAACTTGATGCACTGGACAAAGACGCCGAAATTGGTCAGGCCGGAAACGACGCAATTCATTTCATCGCCGACTTTGGTACTGAGCATTTGCAGAATCAGGATGGTCTTTAGCTCGTTTTCGGCTCCGCCGGCCTGATTTTCAGTATAGGAAATATGGCGGCCGATTTCAACCAGCTCGGCTTCGTGCAGCACTTCTTCGGGGCCGAGTTTGGCCAATTGCCCGCGGATGTGGCAATCCATCAGGCGATGAATCGTCAAATCGGCATACCGGCGGATGGGGCTGGTGAAATGGCAATAATGCCGGTCGGACAGGGCAAAATGGCCGATATTCAGGGGCGAGTACTCCGCCCGCTGCATACTGCGCAGGACATACATATTGACCGCATAAGCCAGCGGCGTATCTTTGACCGCCGAGAGCAAATCCTGGATGGCGTGGCGATCCAGACGGCGCGGGACCTTGATGCCGACGAGCTTAACAAAACGGGTGATGTTTTTGGTGCTGATGGCATCCGGATCGGGGTGAATCCGCCGCATAAAGGGAACGCCGAAGCGATCCAGCATCGAGGCGACGGCGACATTGGCTTCGACCATAAACATCTCGATCATCGTATGCGGGTAACTATCATCGGCGGGGTGAGCGTCAACGACCAGCCCGGCGCTGTCAAAAACCAATTCCGTTTCGGGCAAATCCAGATGAATCATTCCGCTTTTGACGCGGCGCTGCTCGATGGCGCGGGAGAGCGTTTCCATATCTTTAAGCAGGGCGACAACTTCGCCGGGGAATCCTTCGGCCTTGCCTTTGAGAATCTCATCGGCCTGTTCGTAGGTCAGCCGCTGCCGCGAACAGATGATGCTGTTGGAAAATTCGGTTCCGAGGATATTGCCCTGCGGGTCGTAGGTAATGTATGCGCTTTTGGCGAATCGCTTTTGGTCGGGCTGGAGACTGCATATTCCATTGCTGAGGACTTCCGGCAGCATCGGAATGACGCGGCCGGGCAGATAGACGCTGTTGCCGCGAAGCTGGGCTTCTTTGTCCAGCGGGGAATTGAGCGGGATAAACGTCGAGACATCGGCGATGTGTACGCCGAGAACCCAGTTGCCGTCGCGCGTTTTACGCAGACTGATGGCGTCATCAAAATCTTTGGCATCCAGCGGGTCAATGGTAATGACAACCTGGCCGCTGATGTCATCGCGTCCTGCGGCTGCATCGGGGTTATAGTTTTCAGCGGCGTTGCGTGCCTGCTGACGACACGTTTCAGGAAATTCCGTCGGCAATCCGTATTGTGCGATAATTCCGTTGATTTCGGTTTCATAGTTACCCGCCCGTCCGAGAACCTTAACGATGGCGCCCTGAGCATACATATCTTTGCGGGTTGGGTAGCTGACGATTTCAATAATCACTTTGTCGTCAAGAGTGGCGCAACTGGATGTCGCGTCCTGAATCATAATCGGCGGATTGAAGCCTTTGCCTTCGGGGGTAACAAACCACCCGCCGCTGCTGGTTTTCTGCAATTGGCCGACAAAACGGTCTTTGCCGCGTTCGATGATCTCGGTGATTACACCGCTAAGACGGCTTTGTCCGCGAAAGTTGCGTTTTTCAACCTGTGCCGAGACGGTATCGCCATTCATCGCTCCGGCAGTGTCGTCGGGAGCGACAAATAAATCGCCGTGAGCATTCGGCTCCAGCGGCAGGATAAAGCCAAATCCGCGTTCATTGGCGCGAAAGGTGCCGATGATGCGGTTGCTCATCACCGGCAGTGTGATATTACGGGAGCGATCGATAACAATCTGTCCCAACTCGCGGAGGGCGGCAACGGTATCCTGAAATTGTGAAAATTCCGACGGGCCATAACCCATGGTCTCGGCCAGCTTGGCCAGGGACATCGGTTTATAGTCTCGCCGACATAACGCTTTGAGAATTTGTCGCTTGAGCAATTCCATTTTAGGACATTTATCCGCAGACGCCGTAGGGCCTGTTACTTCGACCGCCATTGAACACAAAAAGCGTCCAACCGAAGATTACCTCGGTCTGGACGCTTTGGTTGTATCACAAAAAAATTTCTGCGTTACGCAGCCGAGCCAGCGCCTTTAGCCTTGAGGCTGTTGAGCCGCGCGGCCATACGAGACTTAATCCGTGAGGCGGTGTTCTTGTGCATCGTGCTGGTGCAGGAAACCTGATCAAGTTTCTTGGTTAACTGCTTGAATTCGGCTTGCGCCTTTTCCAGATTACTTTCGTCAACAGCCGTTAAAAAACGCTTGGTGAACGTTTTCAACGTACTTTTTCTGGCACGATTGACCGTGCGACTCTTTGCATTTTGACGAACCCGCTTTTTGGCTGATACCGAATGAGCCACGTTTTTACTCCTGTTGACTGACTGTTATTGAACCTCCCATACAGGGAGACTTTGGACTTCCCGACTAAATACATCTACATATAGCATTTCGAATCAGCCATTATGCCCTTGCGAACGCAATTTGTCAATACGCTGGCTAACATCTTTATAAGAAAAATCTGTCTGTGCCAGTTTACGGTAGACTTCTAAAGCCTTGTCCAGCTTATTGCCCGCTTCATAAGCCCTTGCCAAATTGTATCTTATGTCTTTTGCGATCAGGGAATCCTGGGTTTGACATTCTTTCAGGGCGGCAGAAAAAATATCGATTGCATCATCAAACCATTCCTTCAGCAGGAAACAAAGACCGACTTTATCCATCGCCGCGACCTTCAGTTGGGGGTCATTGCGGGCATCCTGGAACAATGGGATCGCCTTATCGAACTGCTGAGTTCTGATTAAACATCGCCCGTATTCATACTTAAAACGTAAATCCGTGGGATAATTTTCGACGCATTTTTGATAATAGACCAGTTCTTTTTGTTCCAATTGGCGATTCAGTTTGGCAAGCTGTTCTTTGGAAGCGTCATCCGTTTTGCCGGCAGCATACTCTTGCGCCCTAAGAATGAGGTTGCGCAGGGTCTTGATTTCAAGTTCCATCAATTTTCTGTGAAACGAAAAATCTTTGGTCTGCTGAAAGGCATTCTCAAGCAGTTGCTCAGCTTCGACAAATGCCGCCTTGGTTTCCAGGCCGACAAGGGCTTCGGCAAGCTGCAAAATATTCGTGGTTGAGGTTGGAGCCTGCTGATATTGTCGACGTGATTCTGATACAACCCGCTGTCTTACATTTTCACTTTTGACCGTATTTTCCTGCGATTGTAATTGATCTTGATATTCTCTATCATCCATCGACTCGCGGAATGAGGCTGTTTTTCCATATTTACCTTTTTCCATGGTCATTTTGGCAGACAAATCCCGCAATTCATTCTTGAGCAAGTCGTCTTCGGGTTTTAATAAAATAGCCATTTGGCAGGCCTCGACAGCTTTTGTATAAAGGCCGAGCTTGTCATAGGAGTTTTTCAGGACAACAAAAGTCTTAAATGAGGGTTTATGGCTGGCCCGGTTGGCATCAAAAATCAACTGTGCAATCCATTCGGCGGTTCGTGTGCATCCGGCGGCAATACTGGCACTCAGCATTTTTTCAGCATAACCGAGATTGTCGGGGTCTTTTGCAAGCAGATATTCAGCGTTGAAGAGTTGCTCGATTGGAGTTTTGCCGCCCATACGCTTGAGTTGGTCGATCATTGAAGGTTTTTTGCAGCCTTTACCCTGACGTATCAGCGCCAATCTTCGCAGGGGGGCATGCCCATCTTCGAGGGCATCGGGCGACTGCTTTAGGCCATCGAGATATAAGTCAATGGCGTAGTCGAAATTATCCGTTGCTGCGACTTCCTCGGCTCGGGTGAAAAAGGCTTTGGCTTTTTCCAACCCGGCGTCTATTCTTTCATCCAATTTATCGATGCGTAACCTCTTTCAATTCTGAATGTTAACGAACCTATTTTATCGGTTTACAGACGGGTTTGTCAATAATAATTGCTTGTCAATAGGGCTTAAATGTGTTACAAGGCCGCTTTATCCAAATTATCGAAAGGAAAATGTGAATGTTAGCAGCCGTAGCGAAATCTGACCCCAAGGTGTACGAACTGATTGTCGGTGAAAAAAAACGGCAGGAAAACTGTATCCGACTTATCCCGTCTGAAAATTACGTTTCACAGGCCGTGATGGACGCAACCGGCTCGTGCTTTACCAATAAATATGCCGAGGGATACCCCGGAAAACGTTACTACGAAGGTCAGGAATTTACCGATCAGGTTGAAAATCTGGCGATTGAACGGGCCAGACAGGTCTTTGGCGCTGATGGCGCTAATGTCCAGCCGCATTCCGGATCGTTTGCGAATATGGCAGCTTATTGTGCTTTGGCTCAGCCGGGCGAGACGATTATGGGACTTGCGCTGCCGCATGGAGGACATCTGACCCACGGATGGAAAGTCAGCTATACGGGTAAATTTTTCAAATCCGTACAGTATGAATTGGATGCCGCAACCGGCAGACTGGACTACAATAAAATCGCCGACCTTGCCAAGCTGCACAAGCCGAAAATCATCATCTCCGGCTCCAGTGCCTATCCGCGCGTTATCGACTTTAAAGCCTTTGATGAAATCGCCAAGGCGGTCGGCGCGTTTCACGTTTCGGATATTGCCCATATCGCCGGTCTGGTTGCCGGCGGTGCACACTTAAGCCCTGTTCCGTATGCCGATGTCGTAACGACCACTACACATAAATCGCTTCGCGGCCCGCGCGGCGGGATGATTCTGTTTAAGGAACAACACACCGCGGCAGTCAATAAGGCTGTTTTCCCAGGCCTGCAGGGCGGTCCGCATATTCACACCATTTCCGCTCTGGCAGTGTGTCTGGGCGAAGCTCTCCACCCGGCGTTTAAAATTTATGCGGCACAGATTGTCGCCAACGCCAAAAAGATGGCCGAGAAATTGATGGAATATGGATTCAACCTTGTCAGCGGCGGCACGGATAATCATTTGATTTTGATTGATTTGCGAAATAAGGGTCTGGCGGGCAAGCCGCTGGCCAAGGCGCTCGACCGGGCAAATATTGAGTGCAACTACAACTCCGTGCCGGGCGATACCGCCCCACCGTTTAATCCGAGCGGGCTGCGTCTGGGGACGCCGTCGCTGACCACGCGCGGAATGAAAGAACCGCAGATGGAACTGGTTGCCGGATGGATTAAGACCATCGCGGAGAATGTGGAAAACGAACAGATGATCGAAAAAGTCGGCAAGGAAGTGGTCGCCGTCTGCAAGCAATTCCCCGTCAAAGAATCGTTTGTGTAGTCAGTTCAGCCAGAAGAGAAGAAATTTTCGGTTTGCTGAAAGCGGTTTGGATTTTTTTTAGAATCTGCTGCTGACGGGCGGTAAAGACAATTGGTTTTGTCGGGTCGAAATCCAAGGCGCCAAAGCATGTCGTGATTGCGCTTTCGATGGCTTTGATGTTGCGTCCTGTTTTGGCGCTGATATAGATTGCATCCAGTGGACGAACGGCCGAGCCTAAGTCAAGCAAGTCGGATTTGTTGAAAATGGAAATGACCGGCTTATCCAGCGGCAAGTGAGCAGTAATAGATACCGGTGCCGCCGCATCCTGCACATAGAGAATTCCATCGCATTCGGCCAGCAGTTTGCGGGTTAATTCCTGAGCGGATTGGTCCGGTGTTTCACGCAGAGCATTTTCTCCCAATCCGGCGGTGTCTATCAATTCCACTTTCAATGAGCCAATCTTAATCACAGCGCTAACCCAGTCGCGCGTCGTTCCGGCGGTATCGGAGACAATTGCTTTATCGCTGCCGGCAAGGGCATTAAGTAGTGTGCTTTTGCCGCTGTTTGGGGGGCCTGCAAGCACTATTTTAACTCCGTGGATAATTCGGCGGGCAATCATGCTGCGCGATAAAATCTCACGACATTCCGAATGGATTGCGTCCACCGAAAGCGGTTCAATCTCTGCCTGTGTTTTTGTTATCCATGCCGCAAGCCCGCTTTGTATTTGCGACTGAATTATTGCGACCCCTTCGAGCGTCGCCGCTTTGCATTGTTCAATGGCAACCTCCTTTTGTAGGGTGGGCTTTGCCCACGCTGTACCGGACAGCGTTTGGGCATAAAAAGTTTCCGCGTCGATCAGTTTTCCGCCGTGCCGTGTCATAAGTTCCGCGATGGCTTGCACCAGAATAGGGTTGCCGTGACAGTGAATGACAAACAGATGCTCCGCTTCGCAGCCAACAACCACTTCATCGAGCATTTGTACGCCATCGTGGATATGGCCGTGATAGATTTGCCCCGTTATGTATTGAGAACGTGTTTTGCCCGAAACCGTGAAGACCTCTGCCAGCATCGCCGCAGCGTTATCTCCCATCAGCCCTACGCTGCCGATGGCTGAGTACCCTTTGCCCGTCAGTACGCTTACCGAGGCCGACACAGGCTATCGTTCCTTGCGATTGTCGGCGTCGAGTTCTTCAATGTGTTCTTTTTCATAGATGTATTTTTTGTAGGCGACGATGATCCCGCGTACCGCCAAATCCTCCACCCATGAATCGACAAATTCGCATTCTTCTTTGAGCAAAGCGATTGCCGAGCCAGTAACCAATACGTGCGGCCATTTGCCGATTTCCTCGGCATATTTCCGCGTGATCGTCTCCAGCAAACCGACCGCAGAATAATACAAGCCGGCGTTAATTGCTTTTTGCGTTGTATCGCCATAAGGGCTTTCGGGGTGCGACACTTCCACCTGCGGCAGTTGCGCCGTCCCAGCATGGAGAGCTTTGGCCCCCATCGCAAAACCCGGGGCGATAACGCCGCCCATAAATATGCCTTTTTCATCCACCAGATCAATTGTTACCGCCGTGCCAAAGTCGGCGACAACGACTGCATCTTCGACGACCGCATACGCCGCCGCGGCAACAATCAGACGATCCGTGCCGACCTGCAATGCATTTTCCACGCTGGTCTCTATCGGCAGCGGTACGTCGCGACCAATCAATTGGATTTTTTCGCCCAGCGTTTCTTTGACGATTATTTCAACTAACTGTGTCCAGATAGGTTTAACAGAGCTGACGACGATGACGCCTTCGTGGACAGGCTGGGCTGCGCTGCGCACCAATGGCACTTGCTGCCAAGCCTCCCGCAGAACCGCGGCAAGCTGCTCTTTGGCCTCCGGCGCCTCGCCCGGAATGGATTTTAGGAATTGCTCCTTATCATCCAGAAAAAACGCCAGCTTAATATTCGTATTGCCGATATCGATTGCGATAATATTCATTCAAATTATCCGATTTGAGTTGGAAAATTAGTCTTCGTCGTTTTTGTTTTGGCTTTTGTTTCCCGCTTCTTTTTGCTTTGCAGGATGTCCCAAAGCTTCTCTTTCAATTCGGCCAGCCCTTCGCCCGATACGGCGGAGATCGTAACAATCTTTTTGGTCTTAAGGGCTTTTTTGATGGCACTGACAATGGTCTTATCCGGGTCTAAATCGGCTTTATTGATCACCACCAGTTCCGGCTTGCGGGTAAGCTTGCCGCTGTGCAGTTTCAGTTCGTTGCGAATAGCTTTGTAGTTATCCACCGGATTGCTGCCGTCGGCGGGCATCACATCCAGCAGATGCACCAGTATTTTCGTCCGCTCGATATGCCGCAGAAATTCGTGTCCCAGGCCGGAGCCTTCGTGGGCGCCTTCGATTAGTCCCGGCAGGTCGGCCATCACGAATCGCCGCGCCCCTTGCAGTTCGACAATTCCCAGTACGGGATTAAGCGTCGTAAAGGGGTAATTCGCAATTTTGGGTCTTGCTTTGGAGCATCGCGACAGCAGCGTGCTTTTGCCGGCGTTGGGCATCCCGACTAAACCCACATCGGCGAGCAATTTAAGCTCCATCCGCAGCCAGCGTTCCTGTCCGGGCTTGCCGGGCTGGGCGTAACGGGGCGATTGCCTGCGGGAGGTCGCGAAATTGACATTGCCCAAACCGCCTTTGCCGCCGCGACAGATGCAGATTTTCAGTCCCGGCTCATTCATGTCTTTCAGCAGAATCCCCCGTTTGAAGTCGAAAATCATCGTCCCGACCGGCACACGGATAATCAGTTCTTCGCCATCGGAGCCGAATCGTTTTGCGCCTTCGCCGGGCAGTCCGTTGCCGGCCTCCCAGTCGTGCTTGCCCGAAAAATCCAGCAGGGTATCAATCGAGGGGTCGGCAATAAAATAGACGCTGCCGCCGTCGCCGCCATCGCCGCCATCCGGGCCGCCTTTGGGGATGTACTTTTCCCGGCGGAAACTCATGCACCCGGGGCCGCCATTGCCCGCTTTAACCCGTATTTTCGCTTCGTCTATAAACATAGAGCAATACTCATTATTTCAGATTCTTATTGTCGTCTTATTATTAAAGATTTGATTATACCTGAGTTAGGGTAAAAACACAACAGACGGATAATCACCCTAAAGCATGCCCTTTTCAGGAGACTTGTTTTTTGGCCCAGATTTTTTCCTGTTCGAGTTTTTCTTTCAGGTAGCGGGCAGTGTGGCTGGCAGTATTTTTGCTAAGCTGTTCGGGGCTGCCTGTGGCGATGATCTGTCCGCCCGCTTCGCCGCCTTCGGGGCCTAAGTCGATGATGTAGTCGGCGGTCTTGATTACGTCCAGATTATGTTCGATGACAACAATAGTATTGCCCAGATCGGTCAGACGTTTAAGGACGTTGAGCAAGTTGTGAATGTCGGCAAAGTGCAGGCCGGTGGTCGGCTCGTCGAGAATGTACATCGTATGTCCCGTTCCCGGGCGTCCGAGTTCGGCGGCCAATTTGACGCGCTGGGCTTCGCCGCCGGACATCGTGGTACTAGACTGGCCAAGCGTCATATAACCCAGACCCACATCACTAAGGGCTTTAATCAGCCGGACGATCTTGGGGAAGTTGGTGAAAAATTCGCGTGCCTCTTCAATCCGCATCTCAAGCACATCGGCGATATTTTTGCCTTTATACGTAATCTGCAGCGTTTCCGGATTATACCGCGTGCCTTTGCATTCCTGACAGACGACATAAACATCCGGCAAAAAGTGCATTTCGATTTTCCTCGTCCCCTGCCCCTGGCAATGCTCGCAGCGTCCGCCTTTGACATTAAAGCTGAAGCGTCCGGGTTTGTAGCCGCGGATTTTGGCTTCACGAGTTAGCGCAAACAGCGCGCGGATCAAGTCGAATACGCCGGTGTAGGTCGAGGGATTGCTGCGGGGCGTTCGGCCAATTGGCGACTGGTCGATCTCGATGACCTTGTCGATATTGGACAGCCCGATGATATTTTTATGTTTACCGGGTTTGTCGCCGGTGCCATGCAGGCGGCG
The DNA here is from genome assembly GCA_964630865.1 of uncultured Pirellulales bacterium. Classification (GTDB taxonomy): domain Bacteria; phylum Planctomycetota; class Phycisphaerae; order Sedimentisphaerales; family Anaerohalosphaeraceae; genus Anaeroglomus. Next base: position 11,498 of record CAZVXR010000243.1, read on the forward strand.
ATTTAGCCCTTTGAGCAGAATTTCGGTAACCAGCGTGCTTTTGCCCGAGCCGGAGACGCCGGTAACGCAGGTAAAGACGCCGATGGGAAATTTAACGTTGACGTTTTTGAGGTTGTTTTCCGTGGCGCCTTTCACTTCGATACAATTAGAAAGGACAGCTTTCTTGCGCTCTTCGGGCATTTCAATGCGTTTTTTGCCGGACAGGTATTGACCGGTGATGGATTCTTCGGCAGCGCAGATATCGGCCAGTGTGCCTTGCGCGATAAGCCTTCCGCCGTGGTCGCCGGCGCCGGGGCCGATGTCAATCAGATGGTCCGCCTGGGCGATCACATCTTCATCGTGTTCGACAACCAGAACGGTATTACCGATTTGGCGCAGTTGCTTGAGGATGCCGAGCAGGCGGTCGTTGTCGCGGCGATGCAGGCCAATGGTTGGTTCGTCCAAAACATAACAGCATCCGACCAGTCCCGAGCCAACCTGCGTGGCCAAACGAATACGCTGGGCTTCGCCGCCGGACAGCGTGCGGCTGGAACGGTCGAGTGTCAGATACCCAAGACCGACGTCGGCGAGAAATTTCAGCCGTGCGCGGATTTCCTTGAGCGGCTGGGCGGCGATGGTTGTTTGTTCTTCATTAAACGCAATTGAGTCGAAATAGAGGCGCGAGTGATCAACGCTCATCTGTACGACTTCGGCGATATTTTTGCCGGAGAGGGTTACGGCCATCGCTTCCTGGCGCAGGCGTGCACCGTTGCAGGACTTGCAGGGCTGTTCGGACAGGTATCCGTGCAAGCGGGCTTTGACATATTCGCTGTCAGTATTTTGCCAGCGGCGTTTAAGATTGGGGATAACGCCTTCAAATTCCGTGCGGTATTGACGTTCGTCTTCGGCGGTTGTGCCGTAGAGCAGAATTTTGCGGATGTCCGCGGGGATGTCGCTAATTGGGGCCGCCGGGTCGATTTCAAAATTGCGGCAAAACCGGCGAATGAGGCGGTTGTAGAAGATGTTCATCCGCTTGCCGCCTTTGCGCCAGGCATCGATAGCGCCGCCCTGAAGCGATTCAGCTTTGTCCGGCACAATCAAATCCGGGTCAAATTCCAGAATCGTTCCGAGTCCATCGCAGGATGGGCACGCACCATAAGGACTGTTAAAGCTGAACAGCCGCGGCGACAGTTCCGACAGCGACGCTTCCGGGTGGTCAGTGCAGGCAAACTTTTCGCTGTAGATCACATCGTGCCAAACGCCGGAGGAGCCGTTGGTGTTTTCGCCGGGGTGCGCCGGGTCAGGGTCTTGCAGCATCGCCGTCAGCAGGCCGTCCCCGACCTTGAGCGCCGTTTCCACCGAGTCGGCCAGCCGTACCCGAATCGATGGGCGGATAATCAGTCGGTCGATGACGGCGGCGATGTCGTGCTTTTTGTTTTTGTCCAGCGGCGGAATCGAGCGGATGTCATAGACTTCGCCGTCGACGCGGACGCGGACGAAGCCTTCGCGGAGGATGCGGGCGAAGATGTCTTTGTGTTCGCCTTTTTGGCCGCTGATTAGCGGGGAGCAAAGTTGCAATTTTGTCCCCTCCGACTTGCTTAGCAGTGAGTCGACAATCTGCGAGGCGTGCTGGCTGGAGATGGGCTTACCGCAAATCCAGCAGTGGGGCGTGCCGACGCGGGCGAAAAGCAGACGGCAATAGTCGTAAATTTCCGTCGTGGTCGCTACCGTCGAACGAGGATTATTGCCCGCCGAACGCTGCTCGATAGCAATCGTCGGCGGCAGACCTTCGATATGCTCGACGTGGGGTTTTTGCATCTGCTCAAGGAATTGCCGGGCGTAGGCACTGAGCGATTCGACATATTTCCGCTGACCTTCGGCATAAATCGTATCAAACGCCAGCGAGCTTTTGCCCGAGCCGGAAATGCCGGTAACGACGACGAACTGGTCGCGGGGAATATCGATATTGATATTCTTGAGGTTGTGCTCAGAAGCACCGGTAATCCGGATATATTTCGCGTCGCCGGACACGTTTTACGACCTTTCCATGTATGGTACAAAATAGCGACTATTGTCTCAATACCGCCCCAACGGGGCAAAATATGTTAGCCCAGGGCAACGCCCTGGGTCAGCGCCAAGGTGGAAAACAAGCCCTGAAAGGGCGACATAATCCTTAGCGATGTACATAGCCAAATAAATACAATAAATCAAACTTGCCATCATAACCGATTTTGTCTATAAAATACAAGTCTTTTTCTTCGCGGATTTAGCTAAGATTATGAATATATTGGAGTTACATTCTTTGGATTATTCGCCCGCCCAGGCCGACACGACATGCGTACCAGTAAGTTGTGGCAATGTAAGGGTGGATTTAGAGGCGGCAAGGAGTTTTTGGACGGACGGAGTCTTGAAGATTTTCATCGTTCCGGCGGGGAAGGCGAATTTGTTGAGGTCTGTCGGCTTGACCCATTTGACCTGGGCGCAGGTAATCCCTTTGGTTTTGCCGAAAAAAAATTCCTAACACGAACAGCGCAGCCATTTGTTCCTGACACCTTTTCTTAACCGAATCATTTTTCTGCAGACTGCTTGTTTCTCTGTCGGCGTTATCTTTTGACAACGCATGACAAGGATGATGCTCGCCACCCGCTGCTTCCGGCGAGATTGACGGCTTTAACCGAGTAGCGATAGGTGCCGTTTGTGGTAACGCTTTCCGAATAGGAACGGGAGCTGCCGGAATAGACTTCTGTCCAGGTTGAGCTGCCGTTCCTTGAGCGTTTCAAGACATACGAGGTCGCCTTGCTCGCCGCAGG
>CAZVXR010000244.1:0-3056 GCA_964630865.1 uncultured Pirellulales bacterium
AGAGGGCAGTCTTCGCATAAACCAGCAGCCCATGTACGAACTGCAGAAAAAACTGCAAACCCCGGTACAGGAAACGGAAGTTAAATAACCGGTTGCCGATAGGATTGAAGATAGACTTCGCGGCACAGCGGAGAGATTTGATTAGGAAATCCAGGTATGAATACCGGGTGGATAAAATAATTTTAAGTCCATAGTGAAAGGTAAGGTAAACGTATGAAAAAAAGAGTAAGCTTTCTTGTTTTAACGGCAGTTATTGTTTTGGGTGGGTGCCATTTCGGCAAGAAAGACAATGTACCGCAGACACTGTCAAATGTGAACGTGACAACCTCGTGCAGTCCTGCCGCCAAATTCCCATCAGGCAGTAAATACGCGTTTGTCGCATTTGCTGCAAATCAAGAGCAGAGCGACGAGGTGGGTCAAATTGACCGAAGAATTCAAAATGCGCTAAGTGAGGAATTAAAGAAGAAAGGATTCAAGCCCGGCGAATATACGGATATTAACTTTTTCGTAGCCTACACCTTTGGTCTGCAGCAGCAAATAGATGTTCTTGTCGCAAAAAGTAAAGAGCAGGGCAATGAGTGGATAAGCGTCGTAGTGGCGGCCAGGGATTATGTCAATGGGGCGATGCTGGTACAGGTTATTGATGCCAAGAGTATGGAACCGGTATGGCTGGGTGTATTCAATGCTGACATTCAGCTTGCTTCTGTAGATGAGCAGACAAAGCAGGAAAGAGTAGGATATGCTGTGCGGCAGTTGCTGCGGACGTTTCCGCAATAATAGTGGATTGGAAAATAAAAGAACCGAAACGAGTATCAGAAAGGAAAAGTACAATGAAGACGAAAATGATGTTGGTGGTAAGCATGGCGGCAGCGTTGGTTTTGTTCGCAGGCTGCGGCGGCACGCAGGCCAAGACGGGTTTTTTAAGCGATTATTCAAAGTTGCAGAAAGAATCCGACTCGAGTTTGCGTTATGTCAATGAAAAGGCGGTTGCCGGCTATTCCGGGTTTATGATCGATCCGGTCAAAATGGTCTATAGCAGCGATGCAAAATCCAAAGGCAAGCTGACCGATCAGCAGGTTACGGACTTGACAAGCTATCTGAACACCAAGATTCGTGAAGCCGTTCAGGGCGCCGGCAAGGCCATAGCCTATCAGCCCGCTCCCGGAGTTGCACGGATTCGTGTCGCTCTGACGGACCTGGAAAAAACCGGTGCCATCAACATCATCCCGCAGGCCAGCTTGCTCGGTGCCGGGATTGGCGGTGCATCGATGGAAGCCGAGGTGGTTGATTCGGTAACCGGTAAGCAGATTGGAGCTGTGGTGGAATCCGCAAAGGGCGGTCGAATACCGTTCACCAACCTGGGCGACTGGACCGCTGCGAAAAAGGTGATGGATGACTGGGCTGCCCGATTCCAGAAACGCCTTGAAGAAGCAAAGTAAGCCGATAGTTTGTGACGGTTTTTTAACACATAGCGAGTTCTGTCTCATCCTGTTTTAGGGTGAGACAGAACTTCATGAACGCAGTCTTTGGAAAGGATGTGACTATGCATAAAATGATTTTTTCTATATTAGTGTCATCTCTTATTCTTATTTCCTCTGGATGTGCAAAATATTGGTATCAGGAAGGAAAGAGTTTCGATGAATGTAAACAGGCTCGTGCGGAATGTTTCAAGGAACTGCAAAAACGAACTGATTTTTCAAGTCCAACGGCAGACTATGAAATCAAATACATGAATGAGTGTATGCAGGCAAAAGGGTATAGAGAAGTGTCCGCCAAAGAGTTGCCCCTGGATGCAAGGCGGGAGGAACCTGATTGGACGTTTCATTATCGCTCGCGTGGCTTGGCGGGCATGTTGACAAAGCCCTAAACACCCTATTATCAGGAGGCGGTACAATGCTGGTAAATTATAAGATCATTCAAGCCAGAGATTTCATCAAGGCCAAACCCACAGGCGAGGTAGATCTTGAGGAAAGCAAACGAGTACTCGGTCAACTTGCGGATATGGCCATGCTGGTCGAAGAGTGTGAAATAATGATGGATGTGCGGGAAGCCTACGGCAATCTGCAGATGACCGACCTGCATGAACTGGTTTTGGAACTTGGACGGCACAGGGAGGCGTTCCGGCGCAAAATTGCGGTGATTGCAAGAGATGATGAACAATTCAATAAGGCGGTTTTCGTGGAGATGTGCGCGAAGATCGACGGGTTTTCGGTGGTGGCGTTCACGGATTTTGAAAAAGCGATAAGCTGGCTCCAGTCCGATGACAGCATACAAGACCTGTGGACATAGATAAGCTCCCGCCCGACAGACCCTCCAACGGGTGTGCGTAGGAGTCAAAATCAAATTTTCTCCTATGCACGAAATATGGAATTCGGTATTTTCGTAACATTTTAGCTAAATGCAGTTGATAGCTATTGTTCTTGTTGTTCTGTTACCGCCCCAAAGGGGCATAATATATCAGCCCAGGGCAACGCCCTGGGTAGGCGTTAAATCGAAATCAAGCCCTGAAAGGGCGACATAATACTAAATTTTACACACGGCTAAAGTGTTACACAATTGTTAAGATCCGCCAATTTCTGGTAATATCGCCTCTTCCTTTTATGGTAGCCAGTTTTACACTGTCATCAAACTGTCCTTAAACGGAGTTTATTGATAAATTGAAGACATAAATTCGAGAATCAATTCATTGCTAAACTCTCCACATTTTGCTATAATGCCCTTGTTCTCGACGGGCAACCCATTTTTAGAGTTGCCCTTAAATGGGTATCAAAACAGTAAAAAACCGTGTTGGTATAGTAAAGAATAGAGAGTGCTTAACTCTTTGTCTTTACTGTAGTTAAGTGTTAAATACAGGTTTTTAGTGAGGTAAAAAAGAGGGCAAATTGAATCCCGCCCTCTCCGCCAGCCGCCCGGGGGATCAATTTGTTCCTGAGTGCTTTGCAGATAGAACCGCTAAAAACTGGAGGCTTCTTTAGCTATATTGGGGTTGCATGTATCGCAATGTCCTAGTATAATCATATCAAGTTTTTGGCCTCAAAACGGGGTCTTTATGCCCC
>CAZVXR010000245.1:0-8397 GCA_964630865.1 uncultured Pirellulales bacterium
AAATGGATTTGGTTTTATGGGTTGTCGTCCTAACGCAGATACGAAGGAATGCAAATGAAAAATGCAGCTACAGTTCAAGAATTTATCGGTTATTTACAGTTTGAAAAACATTTTTCAGATTATACCGCCCGATGCTATGCCGCCGACCTGGCACAATACGTCCTGCATCTGACTGGATCGGAACAATCCAATCAGACCGCAGACTACAGCAGCGGCAGCGGTATGGCAGTGGCAGTAGAAACCGATCAGAAAGTCGATCAGCTTCTGCTGACCGCAGACATTGATACCATTCGCGGGTATATGGTAGCGCTAAATGACCATAAGTACTCTAAATCGACCCTGGCCCGCAAGTTAGCAACCCTGCGAAGCTTCTACAAGTTCCTTGTCAAACGGCATCATCTGGCCAGCAATCCGGTCAGCACGATCAAGACGCCCAAACAGGAAAAGAAGCTTCCAAAATTCCTCGATTACGCCCAAATCCAAAAACTACTGAATACGCCGCCTGCGGATAGCTGGCTTGGCGCTCGCGATCGAGCGATGATGGAAACGATGTACAGCACCGGATTACGCGTCAGCGAATTAGTCTCGCTCAACTTAGACGACGTTGATTTTCTCAGCGAAGTCATCCATATCCGCGGCAAAGGCAAGAAAGAACGCATCTGCCCGGTTGGTTCACGGGCGCTGCAGTCAGTCCAGCATTACCTCGAATTCCGTAACCGCCGGATGGAAAGCGACCCGAACTTTGACGGCAAAGTCCTGTTTGCCAATAAGCATGGCCAGCGGCTCAGCACCCGCAGCGTCCGCCGTAAAATGGATAAGTATCTGATGGAAGCCGGACTCGACCCGGCCATCAGCCCGCACACCCTGCGGCACAGCTTCGCAACACACATGCTAAACAATGGTGCCGACCTCCGCAGCGTTCAAGAATTGCTGGGACACCAATCTCTGTCAACAACGCAGATTTATACACATGTAACCACCAGCCAAATGAAAGAACAGTATCAACATGCTCATCCGAGAGAAATTGCCGCCGGATAAGACGCTGCAACCATAAGACATTTTGCCCCTGCTTTACAAGCCCATCCTGAGGATGGGCTTTTTTTATTCCCGCTTGAGGGTTGCTAAACTGTATTTTCTCGGTATAATATCGCCACTATCTATTAACTCCATTGAAGGCGAGAAAATGTTAAAAGAAGAAGAAAATCCCCCGTTGGTATTTCCGGAGGAAAAAACGATAAAGCAGTTTACCGGCACCTGGTGGGTGGCCCACACCCGCAGCCGCAATGAGAAAGCCGTCGCGTGGTCGATGCAGGGCAAGCAGATTCAATATTTTTTACCGATGAGCTGGAAAGTCAGCCGCAAAAAGGGCCGCACCATCCGTTCACTGCTGCCGCTGTTTGCCAGTTATATCTTTTTCTGCGGGGACGAAAACGACCGAGTTGAAGTCCTCAAAACCAACCGCATCGCGACGATTATCCCCGTCATCGATCAAGCTAAGCTGGTCGAACAGCTTGCCCCGATTGAAAGGGCTCTGCGCTCCGGAAAAACACTGATGCCTCATGAATACATCAAGGTCGGCCAGAAATGCAAAGTCATCGCCGGCCCACTGATGGGCAGCGAAGGCATCGTCATTCGTCAGGGCGACAAAGGCTTGCGATTAGTGCTGTCGGTTGAAATGCTCGGCCAAGCCGCCAGCGTTGAAATCAACTCGGAAATGATTGAGCCAGTAGAGCATTAAAATCAATTTCTGTAACGATGGCGTTGGAGGAAAAAAAACACTATTATTTGCTGGAAAATGCCGAGTTCTTCCATTTTGAAGAGTATTGATTGACCACAACATGTTAAAATAGGAGATTGTGATGCTGCAAAGCAAAGATATCGCGATTGTTCTAACGGGCCAGGCGGGGATGGGTATCCAGACCGTCGAGCAGCTTTTGATGGGCGTTTTCAAGCAGGCAGGCTTCCATGTCTTTGCGACCAAAGAATATATGTCCCGCGTCCGAGGCGGGATGAATTCGACCTTGATCCGCGTCGGCAGTTGCCCCGTCCGGGCATCTGTAAACCGGATCGATATCTTAATCCCGCTCAATAAAGGCGGCATCCAGCACGTCGAAAAACGGCTCACCCCCAATACGCTGATTTTGGGCGAAAAAGACACCTTTGAAGACAGGCCTGATTTCGGACAACTCAACCTGCTGGATGTGCCGTTTACACAAATAGCCACCGGCTTCGGCAACAAGCTTTATTCGAGTGTGGTTGCTGTCGGATTGCTGGCCAGCCTGTTTGATCTGGATATGGCTGTCTTGTCGGATTTTATCACCACGCGGTTTGGCACAAAAGATCAGGCGGTTCTGTCCGGCAATCTTTCCGCCGCTCAGGCTGGTTATGATATAGGTAAAAAGATGACCGCCGAGAAGCATTTGAAATTTAACATCACTCCCGATCCGGACGTCAAAGACCAGATGCTCATTAGCGGCAGCGATGCTGTCGGGCTGGGGGCAATCGCTGGCGGCTGCAGCTTTATTGGCGCCTACCCGATGTCGCCATCGACGGGGCTATTGCAGTTTTTGGCTAAACACGCAGAGGAATTCGGGATTGTCGTCGAACAGGCCGAAGATGAAATAGCCGGGATTAACATGGCCCTTGGCGCCTGGTATGCGGGGGCAAGGGCGGTTGCCAGCACCTCCGGCGGAGGTTTCGCCCTGATGACCGAAGGGGTCAGTCTTGCCGGAATGATCGAAAGTCCGCTGGTCATCTATCTGGCCCAGCGTCCGGGTCCCGCCACAGGGCTTCCCACTCGCACCGAACAGGGTGATTTGGAACTGGCGCTGTATGCCGGCCACGGCGAATTTCCACGGGCGATTCTGGCTCCGGGTAATGTCGAAGAGGGTTTTGAAACCATGCGTTGTGCCTTTGACGTCGCCGACAAAACTCAATCGCCGGTGTTTGTCATGACCGATCAGTATTTCGTCGATACCTATTATACCGCACCGCGACTTGATGTTTCCGGGGTCAAGCCCCAGCCGCAGATTATTAAGACCGATAGGTACTATAAGCGTTTCACTCTGACAGCCAATGGTATCTCACCCCGCGGCATCCCCGGCCACGGCGAAGGGCTGGTGGTTGTCGATAGCGACGAACATGATGAGCCGGGGCATATCACGGAAGATTTAGGCCTGCGGACGAAGATGGTCGATAAGCGGCTCAAGAAGTTTGCCTTGCTGGAACAAGCCGCAGTGGCCCCGACGCTGATTGCCAGCGGTGACTATCAAACCCTGATCCTCTGCTGGGGTTCGACGCGGACGGTGGTGGAAGAAGCCCTCGCCCAACTGGGACGAACGGATATTGCGATGCTGCACTTTTCGCAGGTTTGGCCAATCCACCCCAGCGTTGTGGCATTGACCGAAAGGATAAAGCAAATTATCTGCCTCGAAGGCAATGCCACAGGGCAATTCGCCAAACTGCTGAAGCTGCACAAGGGCGTTCGAATTGACCGCCAGATTCTCAAATACAACGGACTGCAATTTTCGGTTGAAGAGGTTGTCGAGCAGTTGAAGTCTTTGAGTTAAACAAAAACGGGTCTGACGAATTTCGCCAGACCCGTTTGATATTGCATAAAAACAGCAGTGGGTTAGTACATTCCGCCCATTCCGCCACCCATGCCGCCCATACCGCCCATGCCACCCATTCCACCCATGCCGCCGCCATGAGGCATTGCAGGGGCTTCTTTCTTTTCCGGGATTTCGCTGACGATAGCGTCAGTGGTCAGCAGCAGGGATGCGATGGACGCACCGTTCTGCAGCGCGGTACGTTCGACTTTGGTCGGAACGATAACGCCGAATTTGATCATATCGCCGTATTCCTTGCGGAGTGCGTCGTAGCCGAAGTTCTTTTCTTTGGACTCCATCACCTTTTGGGCGACAATGGAGCCATCCAAACCGGCATTGGTCGCAATCTGCTTGATTGGGGCAACCACGGCACGGCGAACAATATCCACACCGACAGCTTCGTCGCCGATGGTCTTAATCTTGTCAAGCGACGACAGACACTTGAGGGTCGAGATGCCGCCGCCCGGCAGAATACCTTCTTCGACCGCAGCACGGCAGGCGTGCAGGGCGTCTTCCACGCGGGCTTTCTTTTCTTTCATTTCCGCTTCGGTTGCTGCGCCGACTTTAATAACGGCTACGCCGCCGGCCAGCTTGGCCAGACGTTCCTGAAGCTTTTCGATATCATAATCGCTGGTGGTCGAATCGATTTCGCGTTTGAGCTGTTCGATGCGGCCTTTGATGTCGGCGGTTTTGCCGGCGCCTTCGACGATGGTGGTGTTGTCTTTGTCGATGGTAATGCGTTTGGCCTGACCGAGCTGGCTGAGCTTGATGTTTTCAAGCTGAATGCCGAGGTCTTCGAAGATGGCTTCTCCGCCTGTTAGAACGGCGATATCCTGCAGCATCGCTTTGCGGCGGTCGCCGAAGCCGGGAGCCTTGACGGCGCAGATGTTCAGTACGCCGCGGAGCTTGTTGACTACTAAGGTCGCGAGGGCTTCGCCTTCGACGTCTTCTGCGACAATAACCAGCGGACGGCCTGCCTTGGCGACTTGTTCGAGCAGCGGAATCATCGCTTTGATTGCGCTGATCTTCTTTTCATAAATCAGAACAAACGGTTTTTCGAGAACGCAGGTGCGTTCTTCGACATTGGTGATAAAGTGCGGGCTAAGATAGCCTTTGTCAAACTGCATCCCTTCGAGCAGTTCGACGACGGTTTCGAGCGACTGGCCTTCTTCGACGGTGATGACGCCATCTTTGCCGACCTTGTCCATCGCCTGTGCCAGTGTCTTGCCGATTTCGGAATCCTGATTGGCCGAGCAGGTTGCGACCTGTTCGATCTGCTTGCTGGATTCGATGGGTGTGCACATCTTCTTCAGTTCGGCCACGATAGTTTCGACGGCTTTATCAATGCCGCGTTTGACCTGCATGGGGTTTGCCCCGGCGGTGATGTTCTTGAGTCCTTCTTCGAAAATCGCTTCAGCCAGAATCGTCGCGGTGGTCGTTCCATCGCCGGCGACATTGCTGGTCTTGGAGGCGACTTCTTTGACCATCTGGGCGCCCATATTTTCATAGGCATCTGACAGTTCGATTTCTTTGGCGACAGAGACGCCGTCTTTGGTTACGGTCGGGGAGCCAAAGGATTTTTCGAGGATGACGTTGCGGCCGCAGGGGCCGAGGGTAATCTTGACCGCGCGTGCGAGCTTGCGAACGCCTTCGCGTATCGCCGCGCGTGCTTCGGTATCATAAGCAATTTTTTTTGCTGCCATAATTCTATCTCCTATTGATCGTAAATATCGTTTTTAAAAATCCTCCCGCTGACGCGGGAATTCATCGGACATCGGGCTATTCAACGATAGCCATAATGTCGGATTCATCCATAATCATATAGTCTTTGCCGTCAATTTTTACTTCCGTGCCGGCATAACTGGTAAACAGCACTTGCTGTCCTTTTTTAACGCTCATCGCGCCACGGGTTCCGTCATCGAGCATTTTGCCTTCGCCAACGGCGATAACCTTGCCACGCTGGGGTTTTTCTTTTGCTGAATCCGGCAGAACGATACCGCCCGCTGTTTTGCTTTCCGCTTCGATCCGCTGAACAATTACCTTGTCCGCTAAAGGCCTTATGTTCATGTGTGTCTGTCCTTTCAAACTATGTTATTTCGATTTATTTCGTCTTGTTTCTGTCGAAACAGTGTCTCTACTGTCGAAAGGGCATTACTTTGCAAACGTTGTGCCAGTTTTTTATAGGTTTGCCGATTATTAACGTAACGCATTATTTCATATAGCGTTATCAATTATTTTGGAAATTATTAAAACCGTAGGTAGGTGGTTTAACTGCCATAGTGGCAGATGGGGTGAATTGTGGACAAAAATCTCTTTTTTCATTTCCCATTTTCCAGTTTGGGTTCGTTTTGCGAAAACAGGTATGCAAGTATGCAGGAATACAGGTATACAGGTTTTGGTGACCTTTGAAATTTGCTGAAAAATGGGGGAAATGGGTTCGTTTTGTTTTTTTGCCACAGAGTTCACAGAGGAACACAGAGAAAAAAATTGGGTTTGTTTTATTTTTTTGTGTTTTTTCATTGCTGTATTCCTCCTTCTTTCTGTGTTAAGAGCCAGTCCTGCCCATGCGAAAAGACATGGGCAGGGCACCCATTTCTTTGTTTTTGTTAAAGGCGAGGTTGTGGGTCGCCTTGTGTTGGATTTGTCTCCCGCACTGGATTTAATTATACGAACAGACGCCGAACAGGTCAAGGGAAAAATGGGAAGAATTTGGGATAGACAACTTTAGGGTTGACAAGAGATTGTCAGAAAAAGACAATGGATATGATTTTTCAACTGTTAAAATTGTGGCCGTTGGGCTGTTAAATCGGTCTTTAGAATCACAAATTAAACCGTTTATCTCCGGAAAGGGAATATCAAAATGTGCAGAGGACCGATGCCGGCAAGTGCGCCGGGGGCAAAAACAGAGAAAACGGACGACATTACCGTCGCAGCGTATTATTATCCCTGCACGCATCCTGATCGGCGCTGGGATAAAGCGAAGTATCCCAACTTTACCGAGTGGGATCTGATTAAACGAGCTAAGCCGCGTTTTGAGGGTCACAAACAGCCCAAGGTGCCGGTGTGGGGTTATGAGGATGAGTCGGACCCGAAAGTGATGGCACGCAAGATCGATGCGGCGGCGGATTATGGGGTAGATGCCTTCATTTTCGACTGGTATTATTATAATGACGGCCCTTACCTGGAAAAGGCACTGGACAATGGATTCCTGAAAGCAGCCAACAATCGGCGAATTAAATTCGGGCTGATGTGGGCCAACCACGACTGGTACGATATCCAGGGTTACAATCCGTGCGATCCGCTCAAGCTCCTTTATCCCGGCAAGATAACAGCGGCAACCTGGGAAACAATTACCGATCTGGTCATCCAGCGGTACTTTAAGCATCCGAGCTATTGGCTGGTGGAGGGGAAGCCCTGGTTTTCAATTTATGAGATGAGTCTGTTTTTGCAGAGCTTCGAGTCAGTAGAGGGGGCACGGGCGGCGTTAGACCGGTTCCGGGCTAAGGCGTCAGCAGCGGGCTTTCCGGGACTGCATGTCAATGCGATACTGTGGGGCAAGCCCAATCTGCCGGGCGGTCAGACGCCGACCGACTGGCCAGCGATATGCCGGGCACTGGCGCTGGATAGCCTGACGGGCTATACGTGGGTTCATCATGACGCATTGAATGAGGCGACCTTTCCAATATCGGATTATGAATGGGGGCGGGATGTCTATCTGCGATTCCTGGATGAGACGATGGGCCGCTATCCGATTCCCTATTTCCCCAACGCAACAGTCCACTGGGACAACAGTCCGCGCGCCCATCCGGAGGCTTCATGGCAGCGGCCGGCAGCCCATGTGGTTAATCCGGTCATGGTCAACAATACCCCCGAAGCGTTCGAGAAGGCGTGCCGGATAATCAAAGAGCGGTTGCTGGCCTCAGCGACTCAGCCTAAGATTGTAACGATCAATGCCTGGAATGAATGGCCGGAGGGGAGTTGCCTGGAACCGGAGCGGGAGTATGGGATGAGTTACCTGGAAGCCGTCAGAGCCGTATTTGGGACGGGGAGTCTTGCTTTTTAAACCTTATTTTGGTATAATTCGCTCCAGTAATAGCATGGTGGTGTGGTGGATTTTAGAGGCGTGTTGTCTGGAATGGGGTTGATGAGACGATATTATCGGTCTTGCGTGGTGCTTCTGGTTATCGCGTTGGCGCGGTGCGCTTATGCTGTTAATCCGGTGGTGGTATTAGAGACAAATCTGGGTAACATTGGCATTGAGCTATATCCTGCCGCCGCCCCGATTACGGTAGATAACTTTTTGGGGTATGTCAACAGCGGGTTTTATGATAATTTGCTGTTTCACAGGGTGATCAAGAATTTCATGATTCAGGGGGGGGTTTATTTATATTACAATGGTCAATTTTATTATCGTTCGACAGGTGCTCCAATCATCAATGAAAGCTACAACGGTCTAAGCAATTTGCGAGGGACAATTGCGATGGCACGAACGGGCGATCCGAACTCGGCGACATCGCAGTTTTATATCAATCACGCGGACAATCTGTTTCTTGACAAAGCGAACGCTGCAGATGGATTTGGCTATTGTGTTTTTGGAAAGGTCGTTGAGGGGATGAATGTTGTAGATGCCATTGCTCAAGTTCATGTAGACCCCAATTCATCTTTGTCCGAAGCCTTTCCCGACAATCCTATGGTGGGTATGTATCGTGCGTATGTCCGTCCGTGCGCCTCATCCTATTGCGGCAATCTGAACTCGGATATGCAGGTTAATCTTGCTGATTTTGCGCGA
>CAZVXR010000246.1:0-4698 GCA_964630865.1 uncultured Pirellulales bacterium
GCAATTATCCAAGACAGTCCGGGGTTTGAAAAAAGTCTGCGGTGGCTGCTGGGAATCCTTGCCGGTTCTGCGATTGCGTGCTTTGTGGGGGTTGTGGACGATGTTCTTAATATCAAACCCTGGCAAAAAATACTCGGACAAATCGTGGCGGCATTAGCCTTGCTGCTGGTCGGGATACGGCCGATGCTGCATTACTTAACCGATTTTATGGGTATTCCATATACGCCAACTCTGGAAGTTCTCGAAACGGCAGTCAGCGTCTCAGTGGTCATATTCTTTGTTCTCGGAGCAACCAATTCTCTGAATCTGCTGGATGGGCTGGATGGGCTTTGCGGCGGCGTTACAGCGATTATCGCTATTGGAATGCTCTTTTTGGCGATTCATCTTTCGACGTGGGATTTCAGTGAGTCCGGCGACCCGGTACGCATCATTATCTGTTTGGGTTTAACCGGCGGGGTCTTGGGGTTTTTGCCGTTTAACCGTCATCCGGCTAAGATATTTATGGGCGACGCCGGAAGTCTGCTGCTGGGATTTGTGGCTGCGACACTGATGATTTCATTCGGCGAAAAAATCTTTCGCTGGTGGATGGCATCGATTGTCATTTTCGGGCTGCCCATTTTAGACACCGCCACGGCGATGGTCAGACGACTAATTAACAAACGTCCGCTGTTTGTCTCCGACCGGGGACATATCTACGACCAGCTGATGGACCGGGGACACACGCTGAAAGGGGCAGTTGCGATCTGTTACGGTCTGGCAGGGCTGTATGCTTTCATCGGTATCGTGATGAGCCAGATACGCACGCGCTATGCGGTTATTGTCTATATACTCGTTATAGTTATATCCGCACTGGTTGTCTGGCAGAGAGGCTTTCTGAAGATGGAAGGCCTGCGGGGAGCCATCAAAAAGAAGCCCGAGGCTGAAAAACAGCCAAAGGTTGAGTAGTTATTCCTCTGCCGCCGCAAAATCGCACATCACTTGATCTGCGATGGGCAGCGACTTGCGGCTTAGCCGAAGCCGTCCATCGTACCATTCGAGGTTGCCTTGCGCCAGATGCCCGGCAATTGCGTCCGCAAAAATCCGCTGGAAATCATATCCCGTCTGCCGCTCAAACATAACCGGATCAATGCCGGCTCGTGTCCGCAAATTCAGCACTGCCGTTTCGCAGGCAATTTCCTCCGGCAAGCGTGTTTGCTGGCTTTTATACGCAAAACAACCCTGACTCACTGATTGCAGGTACTGCCCTAAATCCGCAACATTCTCCATCCATTTGCCCCGATAGCAGCTTGCCGCCGCGGGACCAAGCCCGATATAGGGCTGATTTTGCCAATACCGCAGATTATGCCGGCATTCCTGCCCCGGATGGGCAAAATTTGAAATCTCGTACTGCATAAACCCCGCCGCATCGAGCGTATCAATCGCAAGCTCATACATCGCCCGGTCAAGTTCCTCCTCTACAGGCGTAATCCGCCCCGCTTGCCTATCCCGCACCAAGAGCGTATCACCCTCGTAGGTCAGACTGTATGCCGACAGATGCGTCGGCTTCATCGCAATGGCTTTATCGAGCGACGCAGCCCAATCGGACAACGTCGAGCCGGGAATGGCGAACATTAAATCCAGTCCGATATTTTCAAACCCCGCCCGGCGAGCATCCGCGATACAACGGTCAATTTCCGCAACCGTGTGAATCCGCCCGAGCAATGCCAGTTCTTTGTCGTCAAACGACTGCGCTCCGATAGAAATGCGATTAACGCCCCGGCGGAGCAGTTGTGTGAAAAATGGGGCATCTGTCTGCCCGGGATTAACTTCGATGGTAAACTCCGCCCCTGTTTGCCTGTATTGTCCAATCCACTCAACCAGATCGTACAGGATCCCACGCTCCATTGCCGACGGCGACCCACCCCCAAGGAAAACAGTCGAAAACAACGACGCGGGTTTATACATGTCCAACTCCCGCTTGATCCCCCGCAAATACTCCTGCTGCGTTTCGGCGTCTGCGGCCACCGAATAAAATGCGCAGTACCGGCACTTCCGCACACAAAAGGGAATGTGAATGTAAACAGAGCAATCTGCTGAAATCCGCGAGTTGGAACCGACCGCACCGGCATTCATTACAGGTGAGATTCCGGATGAGCGGTATGTACTCCTGCCGCGGTCATCGCCGGCTTATGCCCAAGCAGTCGTCCAAACAGGGTATGATACCACAGCCATTTAACAAATCCGCTGGCAGCAAAACCCACAGAAACAACCACCATCGTCATCTGTAATTTGCACAGCCAGATCATCCCGCCTAAAACCAGCGCCCACATCAGATGTGTCGTTGGCCGTTTCCCCCGCAGGTACTGATTGACCACATGCGGATAGCGAATGCGGCTGACCATCAGCCCGGCCAGCCAGAGCATCACAAACGGCAGTGCATGAATAATAATCCATCGTCCAGCGGTAAACAGCAGCGTACTTTTGGCCGAATCGCCCGTTAAGTGCTGATACAAAATCACCATACTGGCTACGACGCTGGCCGCCGCAGGACTCGGCAACCCCGAAAAACTCATGTGCGACGTCTCGTCGTCGGTGTTTTCCACATTAAATCGCGCCAATCGCACCGCCGCACAGCATAAATAGACCGCCGAGGCCAGCCAGATCAGCCGTTCGACAAAATCGCCCAATAGTTCCGTCGAAGGCGATAAGATAATCGGCAGCGACCCCATCAAAAGTTTGAAGCTTAAAAACGCCGGCGCCGCGCCGAAACTGAGCATATCGCACAGGCTGTCGAGCTGTCCGCCAAAACTGGAAGTGGAATGGCTCATTCGTGCCAGACGGCCATCGAGCATATCGGCCACCATCGCAATATAAATCATCACGCCGGCCATTGCGAAATGATCCGGCCCCTTGGCCGCCAATCCAATAGCGGCAAACCCGCATACGCCGTTAATCAGCGTTACCAGCGACGGCAGCAGGGCAATATACTCCAGCCGCTTGCGCCTCCCGTGGCGAAAGAAGAATCGTCGTTTCTTTTTTTCGTCTCCATTCATTTGATTTTCGCCCATCATTTTATTCATACCGCACCATCGCCGTTAGTCCCGCTCGCACTTTGTCGCCGATTTTAACCTGACATCGGACATTATCGCGCACCGGCACATACAATTCCGTTCGCGAGCCGAATTTCAGCATTCCAAATTGCTGCCCTGCCGCCAGCTCATCGCCAGTTCGAGTCGCACAGACAATGCGCCGAGCGATCGCGCCGGAAATCTGCCGCACCATCAGCTCATCTTTCGGTTCGGCCAGCCGCGTCATCCGCACATCGTTGGATTCATTGACCCGCCCGCTATTAGGGCTCATCGCATTTTTAAACTGGCCGAGTTTGTAGGTAATTGGTCCAATCTTAACCGCGCACGGAGCGCGGTTGATATGCACATTAAAAATGCTCAGAAATATCCCGATTCGCATCGCTTTGTGCGGAAAAGCGGGGTCATTTTCCACAATTTCAATATCTGTAATCGTCCCATCCGCCGGCGACAAAAGTGTCATCGGTGAATTGGGAATAACCCGATACGGGTCGCGGAAAAATGACAGTACCCAGGCCAGCACGATAAACAATGCCAGCTCCGGCAGCCAAACGTACCAAGCCGACGAGGCAAAACAACATCGCGCGATAATCCAATACACCACCATCGCCGCCGCCAGCGCAGCCGGTATAACCGCCACTTGCGGCAATCCATATTTTGTTAAAGGTATTCGCATAGTCGGTTATCATACTCCGGCAGAGTCTTTTTCACAAGTGTTAATTCTGCCGCAGCATCGCTCGATTTGGGCTATTTGCAGAAAACATAACTAAAGATGCTGTCGGCAGTTAAAAATCTGGTACGGCAGTTGCTACAGACCTCGGCTAGGAAATATAAAGTATCCACCCAAAGAATAACCAGAAAGCGTGCAGATAACTGAGCCGATGGATACTTTAAAAAAACTTAGAATAAAATATTGACTCTTCCAGTGAACCGCTGTATAAACGTGTAACAATTGAAAACAATTGCTCTCAATTGTTTTTTAATATCTATGGAGAGTTG
This sequence comes from uncultured Pirellulales bacterium, assembly GCA_964630865.1. Lineage (GTDB taxonomy): Bacteria > Planctomycetota > Phycisphaerae > Sedimentisphaerales > Anaerohalosphaeraceae > Anaeroglomus. Next base: position 4,065 of record CAZVXR010000246.1, read on the forward strand.
TCGGCCAGGGAGGGCCATTTGTTTGAATTTGTCCCCGCCGTATGTCCCTCGAAAACGCTCAATCAAAATCCGTCGGCATATCTGAATTGCGCAGATGCTCATAAAATCGCTTGATCTGCTGCGGCAATGTCCGTGACAGCGACAGCGGCGGGATTGCATCTTCGGCAAAAAAAGCGACCTCGCTGGTTTCGTGGCTGATAGTCGGCTCGCCGCCGGTCAATTCGCACAGAAAGAAATGTTTATAGATATTGAATGGATAATATGGCGTATGACCCTGCTTGTTGCGATCCCAGACGGCAAGCAATTTGGTTACACGGACTTCGTAGCCGGATTCTTCCCAGACTTCACGGACGACATTTTCGGCCGGCGTCGAGCCGACATCGCACCAGCCGCCGGGCAGCGTCCAGCCGCCGTCTTCGACTTCTTTAACCAGCAGGATTTTTTCATCTTTGAAAATCACCCCGCGACAGTCGGATTTCGGCGTCGGATACCCGCAGTCTTTTTGCAGCATGGATTTGATCGTATCGGCGTTGAGGTCGGTATGGCGTTCTAAAATGCGGGCGGTAATCCACTCGAGCTTTTCGTACCGCTGCTTTTCATAGACATCTTTATTAAAATGCTTCCCCGCCTGCGA
>CAZVXR010000247.1:0-3111 GCA_964630865.1 uncultured Pirellulales bacterium
GGCTTGGCAATTTCTTTGATGTCCACCCAGGGCGTTGCCCTGGGCTAAGATATCTTTGCCCATTTGGCAAAAAATAGGAATGCCGCGAGCGGCAGGAGAGTTTCCAGCTTGAAAGCTGTACTCCAAGCGGGCAAAGCACCCACAAGCTAACGCTTGAAGGTGCCACCCGATAAGAAGGAACGATTATGGAACAGATTGAACAATCGTATATGCAGTTGGCGTTGGACCTGGCCAGGCGCGGAATTGGCTCGGTCGAACCCAACCCGGCCGTCGGGTGCGTCATCGTCAAAGATGGAAACGTCATCGGGCAGGGCTTTCATCAGCGCTTTGGCGGGCCGCATGCGGAAGTTGAGGCACTGGCCGACTGCCGAAAAAACCACGCCGATCCGGCGGGGGCAGCCGTTTATGTAACACTTGAGCCATGCTGCCATACCGGCAAAACCGGTCCCTGTACCGAAGCCCTGATTGCCGCCAAAGTCGCTCGTGTGGTCGCCGCGGCGGAAGACCCGACGGCAAAGGTCGCCGGCAAGGGCTTTGCACAATTGCGAAAGGCCGGAATCGAAGTCGAAGTCGGCTTATGCCGAGAAGAGGCCATAAAAATGAATGCCCCGTTTTTCAAGCACGCCCAGACCGGCACGCCCTGGGTGGTCGCCAAGTGGGCACAGAGCATCGACGGCAAACTGTCGTGGCAAAATCCCCCCGCCCGCGGCAACTGGATATCCTGTGAGAAAAGCCGGATAGACGTCCACCACCTCCGCCGCCGGATGCAGGCCATCTTAGTTGGCGTCAACACCATCATCACGGACAACCCGCGACTGACCATCCGCATCCCGGAGGTAACGATTGACCGCCAGCCGCTGCGGGTCGTATTAGACAGCCACCTGCAAATACCGTGGGAAAGCCACCTGATTACCACGCCGGAAGCCCCGACGATAATCGTAACTACCGCTCATGCTGCGCATTTAGACATGGAGAAAATGGAAAAGCTCCACAACGCCGGGGTCGAAACGCTCATCGTCGGCGAAAAAGATCAGCGATGCGATTTATCGGAATTGCTGGTTGAATTAGGCAGCCGAGGCATTCAGCAGCTTTTGGTCGAAGGCGGAGCAACCGTGCTGTCGGCATTCCTGCAGGAAAAGCTGGTCGATGAGGTCAATGTGTATATCGCCCCGCTGCTATTGGGTAAAGGCGGGATTGCCGATTTGGCACGAAGCTTGGACGTCAATATCGGGGTTGAAAAATTAACCCATGTTAAGCTGGAAACATTTGACAGCGATGTCAAAATTTCCGGCCGGATGAAAAGTTTGGAAAAATAGAAACCACAGATTGCGCAAATTACACAGATGAGGTAAAAAGGTAAAATGAACCTATTGCTCCGACGAGTTTTGGTTCCGCTGCTGATTATCACGCTGCCGATTGCGGCGATGGTCGCGTATATTCTCTATTATCAGAAAGCCAAACTGCACAAGGCCGACCCGCTGGCCTTTGAAATTACAGGTTTCGGGCGGGAAAATTGGGCGTTTTTTCGTGGGAATGCTGAACAGACAGGCACTACCAAAGGGACACTGCCGGAGAAATTCGAGGTCGCCTGGACATTCAAGGCCAAGGACGCAGTTAAATCCACTCCCATCATCGTCGGCGGCAAAGTCTATCTAACCTCAACCGACAAGACCCTCTATTGCCTGTCGCTGGATAAGGGCGAATTGCTCTGGTCGTATCCGGCCGGGGCATCCATCGAGGCAAGCCCGCTTGTTTTCAATGGCGCTGTCTATGTCGGCGATGAAAGCGGCACGCTGCACGTGTTGGACGCCGACAACGGGGCGGTTCTGTGGACTTTCAAGAGCGGCGATAAAATCACCGGCTCGGTCAATGTCCGCAAAAAAGCAGACTCTGAAACGGAAATTCTATTCGGCTGTTATGATGGATCGCTAATCTGCTTAGACGCAAAAACTGGCGGCAAAAAATGGGCCTACTCCGCCCAAAGCTATATCAATGGCTCCCCCGCCGTCGCGGACAATGTCGCGGTCTTTGGCTCCTGCGATGCCAGCTTGTACATCGTGCCGCTGGATGATCCCAACAGTGCAAAGACCTTTGACAGCGGCTCCTACATCGCCGCCAGCCCCGCAATTGAGGGCGGCAAAGCCTATTTCGGCAATTTCGAAGGACAGTTCTATTGCATAGATATTCGCACCGCAAAAGCAATCTGGTGCGACAAGCAAAAACGGGAAGCGTTCTTCTCCAGCCCCGCCGTCAACGACCGCTATGTCGTCGTCGGCAACCGTGACAAAAAAGTCTATTGCTTTAACGCCAACGACGGAACAATCGTATGGACATTCGCCGGCGGAACCGCATTTGACAGCAGCCCCGTTATTGTCGGCAACGACATCCTCATCGGCGGCAATGACGGCAAACTCTATCGCATCGCACTATCTACCGGCCAGGGAAAAGCAGTCTTCGATGCCGCCAGCCCAATCCCCTCAGGCGTAGCCGTCGCCAATAACCGTATCTTCCTAACCTGTGAAGATGGAGCCCTTTATGCCCTCCAATAACCGCTTTAAACTCCAACTGTGGAACTTCATCTCCACGGATATCGGCTGGTTTGCCTGCGCAGCAGGCGCAGCGTGGAATATCCACTGGCTTGGCCTTGTCGTCGTACCCCTGTTGTTTGTAATCCATATTTTCCTTTTTGGAAAACCCCGCATTCGTTCCGTACTCATCCTGGCAGCGATCACTATGGCATTGGGCTTTATCGTCGATACAGGACTGATTGTCATCGGGGTCGTCGAACCAAACCGGTGGCTGATGCCCGCCCAACTGATACCTCTATGGGATGTGATGATCTGGGCGAATTTTTCGCTGTCATTGGATACTTCGCTGCGTTTTCTCCAACGTCGGCTTGTTTTCGCCGCGGTCTTGGGTGCCATTTTGGGACCTGCGGCCTATTTCGGCGCCTATAAATTAGGGGCGTTAGAGATTCTTTCTCCTGTCGCCAGCAGCTTGATTTGGATTGCGGCCGCATGGCTGGGAGTCATGCCCGCATTGAGCCTGATGGCACGCTGCGTTTATCGCAACGAGTCTTCAGATAATTCCGCTTGAATTGTTCGACAGCCA
>CAZVXR010000248.1:0-2155 GCA_964630865.1 uncultured Pirellulales bacterium
TGCGCCTTGCGGCATATAGCTGACTGTTACTTTGCTGCTTTGTCCGGCGGCAAGGGAAGCCATTTCCCAGGTAATCTGGTTTCCGGCGATCACGCCGGCATTGGATGCCAATACTTCCGTTACGCGCGCAGGAATCGTATCGTTTAAGACCACATCCGTCGCGGCAACATCGCCTTTATTGGTTACGGTAATGTCATAGCTGATCGTGCGGCCTATATACTGTTTTTCAGGTCCTGTCTTGGTAATTGCCAGAACCGGCTGTTTGACCATCGTGGAAACAACTTCTGTTTCCGCTTTCAAGTCGCCGTCGGCTTTGGCCATCGCGCCGCTTTTGTATACGCCGGTCTTGGCTGCCTTAGTCATCATGGTATAAACCATCGACTTGCCGGGGGCAAGATCGCCAACTTTGATTTCCACGGCTTTTTGACCCGTCGTCAAAGCCAATCCATCGGGAAGCTGATCCATAACAACAACGTTCTTCGCAACACCCGTTCCCTTGTTGGACACGGTGTACTTCAGAGCGATCTGGTCGCACATCAGGGCTTCCGGCGTGGCGGTCTTGGTAATCGCCAGAGCGGGCTGAACAACCTGCGTCTTGGCACAAGCGGGAAGGATGTAGGTCGCATTGGCGCATGTTTCTACCCAGCCGACTTCTTTGGCCAAGCCGGATACGACGATCTTTTCCTGAGCCTTTGCTCCCAAGCTGGCCATTCTCCAGGTCAGCACGCCATCTTTAGGCTCGGCCCCTGGAACAGCGCTTTTGAAAGCGAAATTACCGGGAAGCTGATCTTTAATCATCACATCTGCTAAAGCCATATCCGTCAGATTCGTTACCACTAAGGTGTAATCGAACGGCTGGCCGACTGCGACCGTGGCGGGCATCAGTTTTTCAATCTTCAATGCTCCGCAGCAGGAATCCTCATACGTCCTTGAGGCCGTATTATACGCCATTACGGGCGATGGCGCTTTCGCCGGGGCAGGTGCGGGTTTCGGCTCAACTTTCGCTGGTGCCGGTGCAGGCTTTTCTCCGAACATGCACGCGCAACCTGTAAGCCCTAATACTGCAATACAACACAACACAAACACGACATTCTTCATAAGATACCTCCGTAAATTAAGTTGATGTTTGAAAAAACAAAGGGTGTGGAAATATCCAACCAAATGAGTGGCCTTGCTTCACATCCATGTTTTCTCCCCTTTCGGGTATTATTTTTGGGGTCGTTCCCACAAACAAACCCATAGACTCAAAAATGTCCATCGCTACAAATTCTTTATTGCTTACAACATATCTCTATAAATACGGCTCATTCCTCGGATTGTTCGGTAAATCTTTCCCCTTGTCCATTAGTTAAAATTGGCGTATAATCCTGCTTTATAAGAACTTGCACAATGTGGTACTTTTTTTATCGGAATTTTTATGCAGACAATGTTGTTAATCATATTCATTGTGTTATTGACCGTCATTGCCATTATTTCAGTGTATTTATTGACCAGCTTATCCAGCGCCCGTCGGGATTTGGCTTCTCAAGGCTCCACAGTTTCCACCCTTTCGGACCAACTGAATAATCTTCGTTCGGCACAGGAAACTCTCGGCCAATCGCTCAATCAGAATCTTCAGGCCGGCCAGCAGAACCTGACTACATTTCTGACCGGCAGCGGCAAAACACTCGGCGACCTCAAGCAGCAGCTGGGCAATATCGAAGGACAGAGCCGGCAGATGGTTCAATTATCGGTAGATCTCCGCGGACTGCAAAATATCCTGCAATCACCTAAATTGCGAGGACTGATGGGCGAGTATTCACTGGAAAATCTTCTCCGGTCAGCGCTGCCGGTGGATCATTACCAACTGCAATACGGCTTTCGAAACGGCCGCAAGGTTGATGCGCTAATCAAGCTGGCCGAATACGCCGTGCCGGTGGATGCAAAGTTTCCGCTCGAATCGTTCCAGAAAATGGCCGAGGCACAAACCGACGAAGAACGGACAAAATTGCGAAAACAGTTTCTCAATGATGTTACCAAGCATATTGATAAAATTGCCGATAGCTATATCCTGCCCGACGAGGGAACGCTGGATTTTGCATTGATGTATATCCCTGCCGAGAATGTCTATTATGAAACTATTGTCCGCCAATCCGAAGATAAGATGGATTTATCC
>CAZVXR010000249.1:0-1802 GCA_964630865.1 uncultured Pirellulales bacterium
CGCTGAGCGCATCTTTGATCAGTTGTGTTTTCTGATGCAGACTGAAATACTCCTGACGCAGGCTGAAAATCAGCCGGGCCAGATTTTCGATTCTGCACGACAGCATCCGCCAGGCAGGGACATTGACGCTCATCCGATGCAGGTCAATGACGGCAAAATCATAGCCGCCCTGCGGTTTGGGTTCGATAAACAGGTGATAGACATACAAATCAGGCAGGCTAATTGCCAGCATGTGAATTTTCCGGCAAAATTCAGCCAGCTCGCGGAGCAACTCAGCCTGCCGGCGTTCATCGAGCAAACGCCAGGACTGTGCGGCAAAATCCATCAGGCACTGCCCGTTCAGCTTTTCGGTCAGCAAAAAGGATCGCCTTTCAAGCCCAAACCACTTGCTATGTCCATAACAGACCGGCTGGTAGGTCTTGATGCCGTGCGACATCAGGTAGTTGGCACAGTTCCACTCGAGCTGCCCCTGACTGCACAGGCTGCCCCAGTTCCGCAATGCAAAAACCATATCTTTATAGTGCGGGTCAAAAAACCGCTTCATAAAAAAAGTGCGAGGCTGCGGCGAATCGTCAAACGTGCGGACCAAGACGCTGCGTTTGGTGTTTTTGTTGATCTGCGTCCCTTCAAAACGATCAAAAAAATCCTCAAAGCGGCAAAAAGACGCCTTTTCGAAATACTGCTGCCACTGGCCTGAATATACGATGTTTTCTGTCATGTTTCTCAGTTAAATCCAATTATTCTTTATCCGTTTTTATTGCAAAGCCTGCTTGGTTAACGCACAGAATTGCTCGCCGATGACGGCGGTGTCGTAATTATGGACGAATTGCTTCGCCTGCCGCCCCAGTGATTGCCTGAGCGATTCATTTTCGATCAGCCGCTTTATCGCGCTAACCCATTGCTCCTGGGAAGATGCCAGAAAGCCGGTTTTTTCGGGAATGACCAATTCTTTGTTAAATCCCACCGGCGAAGCAATGGCCGGGAGGCCAGCGGCAAAATACTGGAGTATCTTAAAGCCGCATTTGCCGCGGGTGTAATGGTCGTCCGGCAACGGACAAAGGCCGATGTCGCAGGCGGCTAAATCCATCGCCTCGGTATCCAGCGACCAGTGTTTTTGTTCCACGGGCATTTGTTTGAGATCAAAAAAGGTGCCGCAGATGATCCGTAAAACAACATTGGGGTATTCTTTGCCGATTTGTTCCAGAACAGGGGTAAGCTCATTTAAGTAGCCCAGCGTCGCCTTGCTGCCAATCCAGACCAAACGGATTTTGCCATCCGAGGCAGGCGCAGAGGCAATATCGTACTTTTGGGTATCCAGTCCCGTCGGCAAAATGTGAACATTCCAGCAGAACGGCCGGGCGTGGTCGGCCAGATAGGCATTGCCCGCAATGACGCAGTCTGCCAGACGAACAGTCCGTTCGAACAGCCGCCGATGGCTGCAGTGACGACGGCTGGGGTTGCAGGGATTAACCATCACCGCATCGTCAAAATCGTAGATGATTTTGCGGGCGGATTTGCGGAGAACATAGGCTTCCCAGATATTGAGGATATGCTTTTGCAGAAGAACGGTATCGTATCTGCCGGCACCGCTAAACAATCTATAGCGAGCTATTTTGCTTGCCGGAGACTTTTCCACCTGGCAGCGGATCCCCCCTGCCTCCAGCAACGGCAAATAGACGCCAATCCGCTGGCGAAAGCTGGCCCGGTCAGGATTGTGGGATAGAATTAATATGCGCATTTAACAGAATAGGAATTTCAGGTAATACTTACTTAGGAATTCTGCCGCTGCTCTGTATTTTAAC
>CAZVXR010000250.1:0-6759 GCA_964630865.1 uncultured Pirellulales bacterium
GCAGCGAATGCAGCAGGAAATCAGCGTTGATTTTAAAGATACGCCCATCGACGATGTTTTGCTGATTTTGGCAAAACAGGCGAATGTGGACATCATTAAAAGCCCCAAGGTCGTAGGCACCGTAACCGCGACATTGACCGAAGTGCCGCTGTCCGAAGCGCTCGATAACATTCTCGCCTCGCAAGGCTACGCCTATATCGCCTCACAAAATATGATTCGTATCGTACCCAAAGAAGAAATCGTTGAACTGCGAGAAAAGAAAATCAGCCGCGTCTACCGCGTTACCTACGCCGATGTTAAGGAAGTCGAGGAATCGCTCAAAAAATTCATCTCTCAGGAAGGAGCCATCTCCTCCAATCCGGGAACCTGCAACATCATCGTTACCGATGTTGAAAGCAAGATTAACGCCATTAACTCATTCATGGAGGAAATCGACCGCATAACACCGCAAATTATGGTCGAAGCCAGAATCTACGATGTCTCCTCCAAAGACCGCCTCGATCTGGGTGTTCAGTGGAGTGCGGGAACGATGACCAGCTATGGCGAGACCCCGAATGCAAATGGCGGCTCCGTGGGCGATCAAGTCGGAACCATCGGGAATGTGATTAATGGACTGCCAACCGATACCAGCCCCTTTGCATCCAAAACCAACCCTTTCACAACCGGTGCATTTAGCGGCACCGTCAATCAGGCCACCAACACCAATGGATTAGTGCGTTTTGGCATTATGAATGAAAACTTCAATATGGACGCTATCCTGCGAGCCGAGCAGGAAGACATTCGAGCCAAACTGCTGGCCAATCCGCGAATTATGGTCTTGGACAACCAACTGGCTGAAATTAAAATTGTTGAGCAGATACCCTATCAGGAATTAACGCAAACCAGCGGCGGTGGAAATATCGGCACCACCCAATTCCGCGATGTCGGCGTCGAACTCAGAGTAACCCCTCATTTGACGCGAGAAGGCCTGATTCGGCTGATTCTCAACCCCGTATTCAGCATTCGCACCGGCGATGTCGTTTCCGCAAGCAACCCAGACATCCCTGGTCAACCCATCATCGCCAAACGTGAAACGACCACCACCGCACTGATTAAAGATCAGCAAACCGTGGTTATCGGCGGGTTAAAAAAACAGGATACGGCCACACAGGTCAACAAAATCCCGCTTCTCGGCGATATCCCGCTAATTGGTGCATTGTTCAAGTTCCGCGACGAAAGCACGGTCAACAGCGAATTGGTCGTCTTTATCACCCCGACGATTATCAATAAACCGATTTTAAACGAGTCTGAAAAACGCCAGCTTGAAAGTACGAATTTTGAATCGCCCAATGAACCGAATCCGAAAATAAGCAAGGCCAAATAAAACTACTTCGACTATCGTTTTGTATTTTGCAGGGGCGGGTTTCAAACCCGCCCCTTTTTTTGTCAATCCGGAGGGGCAAACACGCGTATTCGCCCTTTGTGTACTGTTCGGATTGAAATAAACTTTATTTTTAACACAAAAATCAACGCTTTACGTATTTTTACTAATAAGATAGAAGATAACCAGATACGATAACTAAGAATATTAAAAAATAATTAAAAAACTTACTATTCACCCTTGACTTCTTGGTCGATAGTGACTATATAGTCAGATATGGGTAAAATTGATAAAAATACGCTATGGCCAATGGACCGGGCACAGCGGAGAGCGAATAAAACGCGATCAAAATTGCTCGATGCGGCTTTAGTTGTTTTTACTGAAATTGGCGTTGATGCGGCGACAATTGAGCGAATAACAGATAAGGCCGATGTTGGAAAAGGCACCTTTTATCGGCATTTTTCGGATAAACAGCAGCTTTTGCAGGCGTTAATTGAAGACGCGTTAGAAAAGTTAAACGTCCGAATAGCCGATGAGAATGGGATTGACCGGAGCCTCGACGGGCTTCTTGAACGGCTCTTTGATGAACATACGGCGTTTTTTTTACAGCATACAGAGCAATACATCTTGCTTTTCCAGGGACGTATGCTTATAAAACTGGGTCGTGACCTGACCGGCGAAATTGAAGCCCCGTATGTGCGGTATCTGGAAACGCTCGAACAGCAGGTTAAGCCTTTTATCCCTGCCGGAATCGAAGCGACCAAGGTTCGCAGAATGAGTTGTGCGATGGCCGGATTTATTTTCGGGTTCTTCTCGTTTGCGATGATTGGGCTGTCCCGCGAAGAAATGCAAGAAAGTATCAAACATTTGCGTAAAGCATTTGTAGATAGTATGGCAAAGTTCCTGGCCAGATAATAAACAGGAACTGCAAAATTTGAAAATGGTTTAAGGATAACTAAAAATGAGCCAACCGCTCAACACAGAAGCAGCCGAAATCTCGGAACCTCCCTCTACATGCGGGCTTGTTTGCGAAGACGAGCCGCCCTCTACTATGACCGCCGCAGAACCGGCGGTCGCAATCAAACCTTCAATTCAATCCCACAATCGATGGAATGACTGGAAATGGCAAATGAGCCATCGAATCCGTTCCGTTGACCAGTTATTCGGCTACTTCCCGGATAAAAACTACTGCCGCTCGATTGAGCCGGTCGTCGCCAAGTATCCAATGGCTATCACGCCGTATTATGCCTCGCTGATCCGCCGGGTCGATCTGGCTGACCCTGTGTTTCAGATGTGCGTTCCCCAACTCAACGAGCTGTATGATCCGCCGTTTTTATCGAGCGACCCGCTGGAAGAGCACGATGATATGCCCGTACCGGGATTAGTCCACCGCTACCCCGACCGTGCACTCTTGATTGCCACCAGCACCTGCTCGATGTACTGCCGCCACTGCACACGCAAACGCGTGGCTGGCACACGGGAAACAAGTATTTCAGCCCGCCGCCTGGAACAGGTTACGGCGTATCTGACAGCACATCCGGAGATTTCCGACGTGATTATTTCCGGTGGCGACCCTCTGACGATGAGCGATGAATCTATCGAGCTGATTCTCTCGTCGATTCGCAAGGTCCAGTCGGTTCAGATTATCCGTATTGGAACGCGGATGCCGGTGGTATTGCCGATGCGTATTACCGACAACTTAGTTAATATCCTCAAGAAATACCACCCGCTGTGGATCAATACGCATTTTAACCATCCGAACGAAATTACCCCCGAATCGCAGGAGGCCTGCCGCAAACTGGCCGATGCGGGTATCCCGCTGGGCAATCAGTCGGTGCTGCTGCGGAATGTCAACGATAACCCGCGCGTCTATGAGCAGCTTTGCCGTTCATTGGTGCGGATGCGGGTACGCCCCTATTACCTGTATCAGTGCGACCTGGTTCGCGGCGTCGAGCATTTCCGCACGCCGGTCAGCAAAGGCATTGAGATTATGGAATATCTCCGCGGCAGAGTGTCGGGCCTTGCAATTCCGATGTTCGTGGTCGATGCTCCGCACGGCGGCGGCAAAATCCCTGTCCTGCCCAATTATATCATCTCAACCAGCCCAACGCATACGGTCATCCGCAACTTCGAAGGGATGCTTATCTCGTATCCGGAACCGGCTCATCGCGACGTTCCCGCGGCAGCGGCAGAACCGAGCCACGATACAGCACCGGGCGTCTGGGAATTGGCCAGCGGTCAATTTACCCATATCCAGCCGGCCAAGACCATACGCCAGAGCCGAAGGCAGTCCTGCTGTCATCATATCGACAACAATGAACTGCTCGGTCAGTAGTCAATAGACATTCAACGTCCACGGTTTGAATTTCAAGCCGTGGACTTTTTTTATTGTATTCGGGATGGTTTACTATAAACTTCCATTTTTAGACAAAAAAGATGAAAACATTGAATAATCTCAATATCGGTTTTGTGTATGATCTCAGGGACGACTACCTCAAAGAGGGGTTCTCGGAAGAGCATGTCGCAGAATTTGATACGGAACATACCATATCGTCTATCACCAAAACCCTTGCCGAGCTGGGCTGCAAAGTGCATCGGATCGGCAATGCCAAAGCTCTGTTGCGGGAACTGACTGCGGGAAAACGCTGGGACTTGGTCTTTAACATTGCCGAAGGCGTCAAGGGCCGCAGCCGGGAATCGCAGGTGCCGGCAATTCTGGAGCTTTTCGATATTCCCTATACAATGTCCGACCCATTGGTCTGTGCGGTCACGCTGGATAAGGAAGTGACGAAGAAGCTTGTCCGCGCCGCTAACCTGGCAACCCCGGCCTCGCACGTCGTAAAAATCGAACAGGACATTCGCCATATCAATCTAAAGTATCCCTTGTTCGCCAAGCCGATTGCCGAGGGTACGGGCAAAGGCGTCGATCATCGATCCAAGATTACCGCCCCGGCTCAACTGGCCGAGGTATGCAAGGCCTTGCTCGATCTGTTTCATCAGCCGGTGCTGGTGGAGGAATACCTGCCCGGACGAGAATTTACAACAGCCATTCTCGGCACAGGCGACAAAGCCCGTGTGCTGGGCACACTGGAATTCCGCATTAAGCCCGACGCCCCGGCTCAGGACTACTCCTACGAGGTCAAAGAGTATTGCGAAAAATATGTCGAATACTTCCCAATGCCCAAAGACAAGAAACGCGAGGAAGTCGAAGCGTTGGCGCTGGCCTGCTACCGGGCGCTCGAATGCCGCGACACCGGCCGTGTCGATATCCGCCTCGATGCCAATGGCAACCCCTCCTTTATGGAAGTCAACCCCCTGCCCGGCCTCAATCCAGGACATTCAGATTTACCGATGATTGCCACACAGGAGGGGATGAGCTATTTACAACTGCTCAAGGAAATCGTAATCAGTGCATTAGAAAGAGTTCATCATTCGTAAGGTGGGCTCTGCCCACGCGGTTAATTATGATGCAAAATAAACAAACTGTTTTAATTTTATACCCCCGTCCCAGCGCTGAATATGCCGCGATGGGCTGTGTTGAAAGCGAAATCGGCGTGATGGATCAGGTCAATGCTGTCGTCGCCGCACTGGATCATTACAAAATCGCATGCCGTTCCGCCGGAGTTGGTTCCCTCGGCGAACTGACGCGGATTTTGGCGCAGGCTTCGGAAACCATCATCTTTAACTTCGTGGAAACCATCGAAGGCTCTTCCCATAAAGCCGCGTATGTCCCGGCACTGTGCGAAGCGTTCGGAAAAGCCCATACAGGCAACAGCACCTCGGCGCTGCTGCTTTCTACGGACAAATGGCAGACCAAAGCGGTGCTGGCGGCGGCGGGAATGCCTATCGCCGAAGGTATCCTCGTCGAAATCGGACAGAAAGCAAAACCCGCCTTTGACGGCCCTTATTTCGTAAAACCGCTCGCAACCGATGCCAGCGAGGGTATCGACGACGCCAGCATCGTTAAAACCAAAGGCGCCGCTCTCGATAAGGCCGTCGCCCGCATTCATACACAGTTTAAGCAGGCCGCACTGGTCGAACGCTTTATCGACGGCCGGGAATTGAACATTACGATCCTGCACAAAAACAGTGAGCCGATGGTCATGCCGCTGGCGGAGATTGATTTTTCCGCATTCAGCCCCGACAAACCCCGCATCATCGGCTACGAAGCCAAGTGGAAACCGGATAGTTTTGAGTACAACAATACTCCTCGCATCATTCCCGCGGCGGTACCGGTCAAAGTCGCTCAGAAAATCCGCGACCTTGCCCAAAAAGCCTGTGCCGTGCTGGGCTGCCTTGACTATTGCCGAGTCGATTTTCGTCTCGATGAAAAACTCAACCCTTATATTCTGGAAGTCAATGCCAACCCCGATATCAGCCCGCAAGCCGGTCTGGCCGCGGCAATTGATGCGGCGGAAATGAAATACCACGCTTTCGTCAAGCTTTGCCTTGACAATGCAATAGCACGAACAGAATCCAGGCCAAAAGGCAAAATACAAAAGGCAAAAATACAAGTAAAAACAAAACCGCCGGCCGGTGATATGATCCGGTTTTCAGAGCCGAAAGACGTCCAGCCGGTACTCACATTTCTTGACGAGACAAAATTCTTCCGCCACGAGGAAATGCTGATCGCCGACGAGGTGCTGACCGACGCCGCCAACAAAGGCCAATCCGGACATTACCAGTCGTATGTGCTGGAAACCAATGGCAAGGCAGTCGGCTGGGTCTGCTGGGGGCCAACGCCCTGCACCGTCGGCAGCTATGACATCTACTGGCTCGGCGTAGACCCAACCTGCCAGGGCAAAGGCTATGGCCGCAAACTGATGGAATTCGCCGAAGAGCAAATCCGCGCCGCCGGGGGCAGGCTCTACATCGTCGAAACCTCCGGCCGCGAAAGCTACCTGCCCACCCGGGCATTCTATGAACGCATCGGCTATACCCAGGCCGCCTGCGTCAAAGACTTTTACGCAAGTGGCGATGATAAAATAATTTACACAAAAAATGCTCTTTTATCAAAAAAAGGTTGATTCACATTTTATTTGTGGTATCTTCATGGATTCCTTGGACGCGGGATAGAGCAGTCTGGTAGCTCGTCGGGCTCATAACCCGGAGGTCGTTGGTTCGAATCCAGCTCCCGCCATTGTATTGCAAATAAAGGACTTGCGTTAATTTCGCGAGTCCTTTTTTATGGGTAAAAATGCAGGTTTGTATCAGTTTTTTTGAAAAATGATTACACCTCTTAAATTGACGCCTGTACCCTGCCCTGCTCGTAAGTCAATAAAAGTGTGACCTATGAATCGGTTGACAAATCCCCACAAACAGTGAACCCTATCCAGCATATAAAAAAGCCGCGATGTGTAAACACCGCGGCTTTGGAATTTCATAACACCATAGACTTT
>CAZVXR010000251.1:0-14145 GCA_964630865.1 uncultured Pirellulales bacterium
ATAAAGGCCCTGCCTGGTTTACGGGACCCGATCTGTCCAAGGGTGTCTTGTACGCCACCTATGCCAAACTCACCAATAACCCCGCAGGAGATACGTGGGGTCAGGTTCAAAATTGCAGTATCGCCCTTCCCAGCTACATCATCAGGGATTCCGCTTTCAGCGCCAAGACCATCGAGCTGTGGGTCAAAGATGTTAATTTCGAAGGCTGGAACAATGGCCTGTTCTATCTGGGCGACGGTAAAGATGGCGAATGGGGCGGCCACCCCATGCTCAGAGCCACCTCGCGCGAAAATTCTAACACCGTTGTAGCCTGGTTCCAGAGTCAGCAGAACCCCGGCGGCGGTTACACGCAATGGGTTTTCGCCCCGAACGTCCTCGGTGATAGTGTGCATCAGTTGGTAATCGTCATAGCCGCAGATAACACCTGGGTCGAAATTTACTATGATGGTGTGTACAAGACCGGTTGGGCCGGCGTGGCTTGGGAAGGTCCTGGTCTGGACCAGTCTCATAACTTCAACGATAGCCGCAACCGCATCGGTGCTCTCGATGATCGGACCATGGATGCCCGTTGGCTGACCGGCGAAATCCACGACTTCCGGATTTGGGGTCGCGCGCTGAGTGCCGCCGAAATCGCCCAGAGCTATGCTCTCGGCTCGGAATTGCCGACTGTGCCGAAGCCGATCACGAGCGTCTGGCCGGCTAACGGCGGGGCGGTTCGTACCGGCTGGCTGGATTACATTCAGTGGGACAGCGGCGGCAGCTATGCGTCGTATGATGTGTATCTGACGACGGATGCTGGTGCGGCTGCAACCGCCACGCGCGCAGATTACTGCAATCCGGCGGCCTTTAGCGGCGATATCGACAAAGATTGCCGTGTAGGGTCGTATGACCTGGAACTGCTGGTCGATCAATGGCTGGGGCTGCCCCTGCTGGCGATGTCGGCGGATTTAAACAGTTCGGGCATTGTGGAATTGGGCGACTTTTCGCGTGTCGGTCAGGATTGGCTGGTCAGCAAGCCCTATCGCGGCAATACCGGCAGCACCACTTATAATGTCGGGCCGTTTAATGACGGCAAGACCTATTACTGGCGGATCGACGGCGTGGAAGGCGGCCAGCCGGTCGCCTCAAGTCCTGTTTGGTCATTTACCGGACTTAACAAATGGCAGCCCGATGAGTACATCATCGGTCTGGGCTGGCCGGACATCTGGGAGATCGTTCCGGCAAGCGATTATCTGACGGCAATCTCAGAGATGTATATCAATATCGTCCAGACGCATGATTTTAATGTCTCTGCGCATAACTGGGCCAATTACGGGCTGCGGGTGGTTCTGCAGGAACCCAGCACCGACGCAAAGGTAACGCAATTTAAGGACAACCCGCACGTCTGGGGGTATTACGTGATGGATGAGCCTGACAGAAACGGCAGCGAATTTCCGACTGTCGCGCAGCGGCATATAGACAACCACAAGATCGATCCCTATAAGCCGTCAATAACGACGCTCAATTCGGTCGATCCATTCCCGATTAATTTGTTTGGCAATAAGTGGAGTGATTACTATAATTACATTCAGCAGTATTGCAATCAGGTCAAGTTTGATATTCTGGTGTATGACCACTATCCCTATCGGTACGATTCTTCGCCGTGGGAAGAGCATTGGGGCTGTCTGGAGGAAATGCGCACCCGATCGCTGCAAAAAGGCGTGCCGCTGTATCGCTGGGAAGACGCGATACAGGGCAGTTCGTATAACGCCTCCAACAATCTCAACCGGATGCGGTGGTGCATCTATACCTCGATGGCGTACGGCGTAAAAGGCACGTTCTGGTACTCGGCCAGCCGGATTTTCCAGTATAGTCCGGATCCGTGCAATTCAAACCCCTGTACGTTTACCAAGAAGCCGCAATACTACGATGTTCAGACCGTCAACCGCGAGCTGACCATGTTGGGGCCGGAATTGATCAAGCTGACTTCGGTGGCCGTCTATCATACTGCGACCGTGCCGCCGCGTACGACGGCTCTTCCGTCCAACCATTGGGTGCAGGTAACCGGCAACTGTGTACTGGGGATGTTTAAGGATCCGTACGGCATTAATTATGCTGTTGTTTCAAACCGTTCAAATAGCAGTAATAACACTGTTACGGTTACCTTTAAGACAACGGTTTCATCTGTTCAGGAGTGTAGCGAACAGACCGGCTTATGGTCGCCGCTGACGATCAGCGGTGCGCCCGGCAGTCAGACGGTGCAGTTTACCCTTGCCCCCGGTTTGGGCAAGCTGCTGAAAATTCAGTAAATACGTTAGCCAGGTGATGGCCGGCGGGTTGTTATCCCCGATCAGAGCCTGAGCTCCCGCGGGCAAAGACGGTAATTTTAGCCGTGTGAAAATGGATAGCATAAAAACGATAGGGATAGGCCGAAATGGAAAGCTTGCTAAATTAAAAAAACGCGTATATGCGCAAAATGACTTTTATTTTGCGTTATTTGACCTTGTTTTTGCAAAATAATAATCGTATAATCAAGACGAAACTGAAAAGCTTATATATTAGACAAAGGACTCAAAACCATGACAAATAGACGTTATATAGGGTTCACGCTTATCGAGTTGCTGGTTGTTATTTCCATCATTGCCTTGCTTTTATCGATTCTGATGCCTGCTTTGACCAAAGCAAAAGATGCAGCTCGCGCAGTGATGTGTCAATCAAACCTTAAGCAATGGGTTTATGCTTGCAACAGCTTTGCCTTAGAACATAAAGATAAGATGCCTGACTCTGCAGGGAATATGGGGGGGGCGATGTTAGGTGATGGTCAGTGGTGGATGCAGGCTATGCGTCCCTATTATGGGGAACCGAAAGTTCGCTTTTGTGCGAATGCCAGCGGTCATTGGGATGCTGTGAATGCTCGTCCTGGACTCAGTCAAATGAACAAGCTCAATTGGGATGTCAAAAAGAGTTGGGTAGCTTCTTGGTCGAACGCCTTTGAAGGTAAGGAACAGCCGGTAAAAGTGAATGATCCTGATTATGGTCCGAGTCGGGGAGTATCTGGTTCGTTCGGGGTCAATGGCTGGGTGAGTGTTCCTTATCCAAAACCATATTATGGTGAAGTGGGACAGCATTGGGGTGCCCTATCAACAGTTAAGACTCCGTCTATTGTTCCTCTGATGGGCGATGCTTACTGGGTGGACGCATGGCCAATGAACGGTGACGTTCCACAGAAGGACCAGTTTGATCCTGCAACGATGAATTTAAATATGTATCCTATGCAACGTCTTCTGGTTGTTCGGCACGGCAAATACTTTGTTAACTGGGTATTCGTCGATGGCCATGCTGAAAAGGTATCGCTCAAGAGACTGTGGGGGTTTCGTTGGAGCAAAGTTTATAGAACCGACAATAAATTCACTAAAGATCAAAATCCCGGTTGGAAGTGGCTTCAAAATTTCCCCAAGTGAAACTGGATGATCAGCACTCGCAAAGTTGTTCTTCATGTTGAAACCGGTCGTCAATGGGGCCGAGAGCTGTTAAGTGGAGTCGTTGTCTGCGCTTCTATTAAAGGCAATTGGGACTCGCGCGTGCCCGGCTTTTATGTCCATCCAGGAAATCGCGATTGGAAGCATGAGTTGGAACTATACAAAAATTGGGGGGGCAGGGCGTCATTACCTGTGAGGAAAAACAGATCAATGTGCTCGTCAAGTCTCCAATCCCTTTAATTTCCATCAGCGGCTTCTATCCTATCGAGGGGCTGCAGAGTGTGATTACTAACTATGCCGCCGTTAGCCGTATGATCGCATAGTATTGATAATGTGAACTACCTTTCGCACAGGATTGTCGGGCGTGTTTTACAGGTCTGTTGTTAATGCAAAAGCCCTTGTTCTGGTCGATGGAATATAGTTCGCCTGATTGCCTGATTGTACGAACGATCAGGTGGGAAAAAAAGCGTCGGTTGGGATTACCTTTTTCGTCTTTCAGTCCTCCAATTTATATGAATCCATCTGCCCTGGTGCCAACCAGCGAATCAGCAGCCGCTCGCCTTGTTCTCCCGGTGCGGCACCGGATTGCGTTGGCGTGTATTCGACGAGATGATTGGCAGTATCCATTTCAAATACACGGGATTTTGGATTTGTTAATACAGCACGATATTGGGTGTTAAGGTCCATCGAATTATTGACCAGTACCAGCCAGTGTCCGCCGTCTTGATGTTTGAATCGGGCGATAATCATCGGGACTCGATCCGATGTATCCATCGAAGAAATCAGAGTCTTATCAGACCATTTTTCGCAGCCGTCATCTGTTTTTTCATCCGGCCAATGACCAACAGATTGCAGTTCCATCTCCAAAAAAAGCCGGCCATACCTGCGGGTGAAGTTACGATTTGTGCGTTTTATTGAATCAAAAAGAGAGGTTCTATCGCCAAATTCATCAATCGGGCTAAGCCGGAAATTCTCATAAAACATATCCGGCATATAAAATAAAAACCACGAAACCCCCTGTGCGCCATAGGCGATCGACGTATTGAACTGCCAGCGAATTGAATCCTCGGTAGGGTCTTTGAAGTTAAAGTGACTGCAGCTGAGCACGATATTCCAAAACGGCACTCTGTTTCGCTTTGCGGCGTCTCGATAGGTGCGAAGATTCTCAAAATAGACCGATTTGCCATGAGGGTCCGGCGCCATCTGGGAGTAGCAGTCATAGGACAGATAGGCCTGTCCTGATTTCTCCAGAAAATCATCCAGATACCGATGCCAGTCCTCATAGCCGACGCGGCGTTTGGTGTCCTCCAGCATGGGGAAGAGATTGACATAGGCAATATGCTTTGGACATATCTCACGAATCATACGAGCTGCGGCGCAAACCGCCTCAAAATTCGCCTTTTCGGGCTCATCCCGAACGTGCCAACCCAAAACCGCCGGGTGTATTCCCATCTCGGCAGATGCTTTTTGGACACGCTGACGGTAGTCATCCGGAAGCTGGCTGCCGTGAATAATCAGTTGGCCATCCTGTAATATGACTTTGATGCCGGACTTATGGGCACGATCCAGAATCGCCTTCATTACAGACTGCTGCTGGGGATTACCGCTATCAAAATACGGGCCTGTGGCAACGGTAATGCCCGCATCCACCCAATCCTTAACCGCCTCCGGCGTAAACCGCTCAATGGATGCGGCATTCCAAAAGCCGATCGGAAACCGGTCAAACCGGTCATTCAAATTTGCTTCCGATGTCGTACACCACACTCCGGCTCCCAACAAAAAAAAAACACTAAGCCGGCAGCATCTTGTCTGCGTTGTTTTCATAACATCCCTGTCCTTATCTTGACTATTGAATTGTGTAACCGTTCAAGATTATTTCGGTCCTGACATGTCAGGGTTGGGTAACGCACCCGGTCTTAAAGGCCCACTGTTTACTATGAACCCGCATTATAGCATATTCGGGGTGGGGTAAGGCAAGAAAAAAGCCTCACTTTTTCTTAAGGCACTCTCAATGGGCTTGGTTTTTGTTAGAAATGGGGGGTGTTTGGGGGTATAATCGCCTAATAATGACGGCGCGACAGGAAAAAAATCTGTTTCAACCTAATGAAGACAAAAAATTGCAGGGGTTTGCACCTCTGGCGGTTCGGATGCGCCCTAAGACCCTTGCGGACTTTGTCGGTCAGGACCATTTTGCCTCCGAAGGTAAATTGCTTCGGCGGATGCTCGAAAGCGGGGCGATCAGCAGTCTAATTTTTTATGGTCCTCCCGGAAGCGGCAAGACAACGCTTGCCCGGATTATCGCTAATCAAACCAAGGCGGTTTTTGAGGTGGTCAGCGCCCCTGCGGCGGGGGTGAAAGATTTGCGGCAAATCCTTGATACGGCACGGGATAGAATTCTCACTTCCGGTCGAAAAACTGTTCTATTTATTGACGAAATTCATCGCTTTAATCGTTCCCAGCAGGATATTTTGCTGGATGATGTCGAAAATGGGATTGTTACGATGATTGGGGCGACGACTGAAAACCCGTTTTTCAGCGTCAATAGCCCGCTTATCAGCCGCAGTACGGTGTTTTCATTTGAGCCGCTAACGGCTGAACATATCAAGACGGTCATTCATCGAGCAATTTTAGATGCTGAAAACGGGTTTGGAAAGCTGGAACTGAAAGTGGACCCGCAGGCGATTGAATTTCTGGCACAAATGTGTGATGGGGATGCCCGAAAGGCCTTGACTGGGTTGGAAGTTGCGGTTTTTTCACGTCAAAAACATACGAAAAAGGGGCAGCCGGTCGAAATTGGTCTGGATGACGCCAAAGAATCCATTCAGCGCAAGGCTATTCAGTATGATGGCACCGGCGATACGCATTATGACCTTGCCAGTGCCTTGCAGAAGTCGATGCGGGGTTCGGACCCGGATGCGACGGCGTACTGGCTGGCTCGAATGATTGCCGGCGGGGAGGATTTGCGGTTTATCGCCCGGCGCATCGCGGTTTGTGCCTGCGAAGATGTGGGGAATGCGGACCCGACCGCTGCGATATTGGCGGCATCGGCGATACAGATTGCCGAGTTTGTTGGGTTTCCAGAAGCTCAACTGCCGCTGGCTCAGGCGGCGATTTATATCGCCTGTGCGCCAAAATCCAATGCCTGCGCCAACGCAATTTGGCAGGCGGTTTCGGATGTTCAGTCCGGGCGAACGATTCCTGTGCCTGCCCATTTGCGGGATTCGCATTACAAAGGCGCTGCCAAACTCGGCCATGGAATCGGCTACCAGTACCCGCACGATAGCCCCGCCGGGTGGATTCCGCAGGATTATGTCGGGCAGGAGCTGCCGCGAGCGTATTACCAGCCCAAGCAAATTGGACGAGAAAAATTGGTCGCCGAGTATTTACAAAAGTTGAAAAATCAGGTAGAACAATTGCGTAAGCAAAATACGGAAAAATTGACGTAGAATTGCGGAATTAGCCGAAATAAATGGGTGTTATTGAAGACAAAGCGATCCTGCGAAAGCGGATTCATCAGATTCTGGCGGGGATATCTCCCGAATCACGGACAGAGAAAAGCCGGTTGATTTGCAATGCGATTACTGGTTCTGAAGAGTATCGGCACGCGGCGGTGGTGATGTTGTTTTTGTCGATGCCTCGCGAAGTGGATACGACGGCGATTATTAAGGACGCTTTTCAATGCGGTAAAACCGTGGCGGTTCCAAAACAGATAGAGCCGCGGCAGATGATTCCGGTGGGGATTCGCTCGCTTGAGACCGGATTTCGCATCGATAAAATGGGGTTGCGTAACCCGGTGATGGGCGACCTTGTTTCCTGCGAGGATATTGATCTGGTGATTGTTCCGGGGCTGGCGTTTGATCGGCAGGGCAATCGGCTCGGCCGCGGCGCTGCATATTATGACCGGTTTCTGGCCGAAGCCGGAATGCGGGCCAGGACATGGGCGGTGGCGTTTTCGGAGCAGATTGTCGACGCCGTTCCGCATCAGACGAGGGATGTAACGATGGACGCCCTGATTTGTGAACAGGGTATTTTGAAATTTAGACAATAGAGAATGGAATCCGTATGAAGTTCGAGTATCGACCGTATCGTGAAAAGAATGGCAGCAGCTCCAAGACTAAACTGTTGTTATTGGTATTGGCGATTGTTATCGTCGGGCTGGTTGCACTGAATCAATGGAAGAAAAAACAGGCCGCTTTGGCCGAACTGCCGGATCAGGCGCCGCAAGATGTGGTTGAACAATCACCTGTCATGTCGCAGCCGGCATTGCGAAGCACTGTGGTCAATACCACGGCTGAAAAATTGGATATGGCCGCCGGTTCATCGCAGCCGGTGGCAGCGGATGCAGCCCCGATTGCCGCTCCGGCAGCGGCAGTTGCGACCGCTCCGGTTGTTAGCCCGGCAGAGGCCAATGTGCCTGCGGCGGTCGATACGATGACCAGTCCGGATGCGGCGGCGCTGATTCGTCAATCCGTTCAGGATATTGCCGATGGCAAGATTATTGCCGCGCGCGATCAGCTCAATAAAGTTCTTGATATGAAGCTAAGCGATGCCGTTCGGGACGAGGTCAAAAGGCAATTGACTAAATTATCCGAAACATGGTTGTTCAGTAAGCAGGTTCATCCCGGCGATACGCTGACGGAAGTCTATAAGGTTCAGCCGGGCGATGTCCTGGCCATTTTTGCCAAGAAGCATAAAGTGCCGCACGAGGCGATTGAAAAAATCAACGGCATTACCAACCCTGAGCGTCTGCAGGCAGGGCAAACGCTTAAGGTCATTCACGGGCCGTTTAGCGCGGTGGTCAGCAAAAAGGCATTTACGCTGGATTTATATTTGCAGGGTGTTTTTGTCAAGCAATACCGGGTTGGATTGGGACGTATCGAACACGAGACGCCATCGGGTAAATGGATTGCCGCCAGAGGCGGCAAGATGATTAAGCCGACCTGGACGGATCCGGATACAGGCAGAGTCTATCAGGGAACAGACCCCGATTATCCGCTGGGTTCGCGATGGATTGCGCTGGACGGCGTGGAGGGGGCGGCCAAAGGCCGTACCGGATTTGCGATTCACGGCACTAAAGACCCCGAAACCATCGGCACGCGGGCGTCCCGCGGGTGCATCCGATTGTTTAACGGCGATGTGGTTGAGGTTTATGACTTACTTGAACCCGGTGTGTCGGAAGTGTTGCTGACGGAATAGAGAAGTTAAAAATAGAAGTCAGAAGTCTGGAGTCAGAAGTCAGAAATAAAGGTATGTAGGTATATAAGTTTGGTCTTATCAACTTTTCTACGAATTACGAGCAATGTTTTTTTCTTATTCAGACGTGACTTCTTTTTGGTTTTTGTTCTCAATGAAAAAACGGACAGGAAAAATCAGTTTAATCGCTGCGGGTGTTTCTGCGGGTGTGCATTTGGCGGCGCTTGGCGGGTTTGCAATGGTGCGTCCGTCGCAGCCGGTGGAGTCTGCCGTGGCAATCGGTGCAGTTTGTGTCGAGCAGATTCGAGAAGCAGCGCCGAAGCCTTTGGTTACCGAAAAGCCGGTAATTCAGTCCGTGCCAAAATCGCCTGAGCCTGCGACGTTCTCTTCTGCTTCGGCGCCAATACCGATGCCGGCGCCTGCGTCTGTGCCTGTGGCGCCGCCGAAAATAGAGTCCAGTTCTCCGCCGCAGACGGTGTATGAGTATTCCAGTTCCGAGATGGAATTTTTTGGTAATCGCACGGCCGCTAAGAGCGTTTGTTTCGTGGTCGATTGTTCGGGCAGTATGTATGGGCGACTGGGGATGATTCAAAAGCAACTGAAAGACTGCATCGCATCACTGTACGATACGCAGTCCTTTTATCTGATTTTCTTTATGGACGGCGAGACCCTGCTGGAAAATGGCAACGGGAAACTGGCGGCTGCGACAGGTCCGGCCAAATCCGAAGCGTTTGCGATGATCGATCGCGCCCGATTGGGCGGTCAGACCAATGCATCGCACGCCCTCAAACGGGCGATGCAGCTTCGCGACGCTCATGGCAGGGCTGTCCAGTTGATTTATTTTCTGACCGATGGTTTTGATTTGGCGGATAATCCCGCTGAGCCGTTTTATAATGTGCTGATGGATATTCGGAAAAAAAACGCACCGAAAGTCGCAATTTGTACCATTGGCCTGTGGACTTCCGATGCGGATCGGCAGCGTCTGAAGTTGATCGCCGAAATGACCGGCGGGACGTTTTTGGATATTGAATAAGGCAAGGACTGTGGACGAAATAAAATGAATGGATTATTGGCACAAGAGGGAATGCAGGAATTATCGCAGACCTATTTTACACAGTTTTTCACTGCCGGCGGGCCGATTGTGTGGTTCGTTCTGCTGCCGATGTCGGTGATAGGCGTGTATCTCTGGCTGGATTTGACGTTGTCGATTCGCCGCAAGAGGCTGCTGCCGGTTTCGGTTTGTGCTGATATTCTAACTGCCGCGGGTCGCTATGGGTCGGCGTGTATCCCGTCCCGCTTCGGCAAAAACGTCGATCTGATTAGTCGGTCGGTCTGTGCCGCATTCGGCAAAACTCGCAAAATGCATCCTGGGCCAGCGCTGCTTAGTCAGATTGCCGCCGAAAGTCTCCAGGAGCAGGGGATGAAATTGCTTCGCCGCGCCGAATGGTGCAACCTGCTCGGGAATGTCTCTCCGATGGTCGGATTATTCGGTACCGTCTGGGGGATGATTAATGCGTTTAATATTCTTGGTATCTCTGCCGGTCAGCCCCGTCCAGGGCAATTGGCTGGAGCTATTTCGGTTGCTCTGGTAACGACGTTCTGGGGGCTT
Source organism: uncultured Pirellulales bacterium (assembly GCA_964630865.1). Classification (GTDB taxonomy): domain Bacteria; phylum Planctomycetota; class Phycisphaerae; order Sedimentisphaerales; family Anaerohalosphaeraceae; genus Anaeroglomus. The sequence goes on from CAZVXR010000251.1 coordinate 10,261, forward strand.
TTGATTGCGATACCCTGTTTGTCTGTGTATGGTTTTTTTCGGTCTAAGATTGAAAGCCTGGTTATGGAAGCCGCGATGGAAGTCGAGACGCTGCTGGAACGGCTTTCTGAAACCCAGTCTGCCGATTCCGACAAAGAGTTGGAGAGCGTTGTCGGCGAACAAACGAATAAAACGATTGTCGATAAGCCCATCGAAAATGACGATATTCTGGCTGCGATTGAGTTTGCCGGACAATATAAAACGTCCACCAAACCGAGCCATCGCGGATCTGCCGAGGCGAAAAAATGAAGCCTGTCTCGTTTCGATCGCATACGCAGGTTAGCTTTGATCTGACGCCGATTATCGATGTCGTATTTTTGCTGATCACGTTTTTTATGCTGGTTTGTCAGTTTTCCATTTCGGAACAAGTTGAGGCGCAATTGCCGGACAAAATTGTCTCTGCTGCCGCCAGCGATGCAGCAGAAATGGCCACAGTCAGCGTAACGTACGACCATGGCGCAATTCGATATGCGGTCGGTGCGGATGTATTGGATGCTGCCGAGTCAAAGCTGCTTGAAAAGATGATTTGCTCGGCGATTAACAGCCGTTTGGCAAATGGTGAAAGCGAACGGATTGTTTCACTGCGATGTGATAAGCGCGTTCCGTTTGAGAAAGTCCAGCCGGCGCTCCTGGCCATCGCGCAGAGCCGGGCAGAAAAAATCCAGTGGGCAGTTTTGCCGGAATAGTCGCTAAAATTATGGCAGTTCGACGTTAATGTGAGAGGATTATGGTTGAAGTGAATACTACCCCGATGAACGACTCCTTAAAGCAGGTGATTGGCCGATTTATCCGGGCATCTCTGGTCGCGCTGATGATCATGCTGGTCTGCGGGCTTGCCTATCGGAGCTTGTATTTGAAGCTGGACAAATACTTAAGCCATCCGGTCAAACTGCCGGTTGCTCTGTCGGCTTTTCCGATGACGATTGATAATTGGGTTGGCAAGGACATGCCGATTTCCGAGACGGTTCAGGAAGTGGCAGGCAATGATGACTTTGTCAGTCGCTATTACCACAATTCGGAAAAGCGGCAGGGAGTGTCCCTCTATGTCGCCTATTCCGCCCGGCCCCGGAATATGCGAGGTCATCGACCTACGGAATGTTATCCCGCCGCCGGATGGAATCACGAGGCGACGGATAAACGAGCGATTGTAACCAGGAACGGACAGACGATTACCTGTATGGTGCATCGGTTTCGTCGGATTATTCCATTTGATCAAACCGTGTTTGTGTTAAATTTTTATTTAGTCAACGGCCAGATTACGCTTGAAGAGAAAAGTTTTTCCGATATTGCGTTCCGAAACCCCAACATTCAGGGCGATCCTGCCCGGTATGTTGCTCAAGTCCAGATTAGCTCGCAAGTTGAAGATACGATATTAATGGCTGGTCGCGATATGATTGATGACATTTTCCGCTATTTCCCGGATACAGATGGCAAGGTTGCCGCCGTGTTGGATGCCGAAAAGGTGTTGTCTCCCGCTCAGTAAAATCACAGGCAAAACCAGCATTGCATTTTTCTGGACTGTGGGTATAATAGATAATGTAGGGTTTATATCTGTATAAATCGGGTTGTTTCGCGCGTAATTGTTTTTTGCGGAACGATTGCGTTTGTTTCACGTATACAATTATAGTGGATTGTCCGCTGTGATTGCGTCCATCACGTTTTACAACTGTATAAGGGAGAACCAATTATGTTTGAAGCACTTGATAAAGTATTTCTGGCAGGGCTTGGCGCAATATCGATGACCAAAGAAAAAGCCGAGCAGATTTTCGATGAATACGTCAAAAAAGGCGCTGTTGAACGCGACCAGAAAGGCGGATTTGTCAAAGAAATTCTCGACACGGCGGAAAAGACCCGTGCGGATATGGAAAAAATGGTCGGCGAACAAGTCAAAAAAGCCATCGCGTCGATTCCTCTGGCGACCAAAGAAGACCTCAGGCGGGTCGAACAGAAGCTCGACCAGATTCTCGCGAAGGGGAACTAAACCTTGTTGGAGCTGTTTGGCGGAATTCGGCGTATATTTGCCCGCCTGTATCGGTATCGCCACATTATGGCCGTGCTTATTAAGTACGGTTTCGGGGAGCTGGCCGGCATTGTCGGAAAGCATCTGAAAGTCGGCCTCGGTTCTAAGGGCATACCGTCCCCTGCGCGGCAGCAAATCGCGCAGGCCAGTTTGGCCCGACGCGCCCGGCTGGCATTGGAGGAACTCGGTCCGACCTTTATCAAGTTCGGCCAGTTGCTCAGTACTCGTCCGGACTTATTGCCTGCGGAGTTTATTCAGGAACTGGAACTTCTGCAGGACAGCGTCAGCCCCGAACAATATCCCATCATCCGGGAAGAAATCAAGCACCAACTTGGCGCCTATCCGGAGGATATTTTTGAGCGGTTTGATATCGAGCCGATTGCCGCCGCCAGTATCGCCCAGGTTCATCGTGCCAGAACCAAAGATGGTTTTGAAGTCGTGGTTAAAATTCGTCGTCCCGGGATTGTCAAGACCATCAAAACGGAACTGGAAATTCTCAATGATATGGCACGGCTGATGCGCGGGCGGTTTGCCGCGCCGGAGACATTCGATCCGCAGCGCATGGTGCGGGAATTTACTGAGGCGGTTCAAAAAGAAGTCGATTACACCAACGAACGCCGCAATCAGCAGCGGTTTATTAAGAATTTTGCCGAGGACCCGGCGATTCACATACCCTGTGTTTTTGAGCAGTATTGTTCCGAAGGTCTGCTGACGATGGAATACATTGACGGTATTAAGCCCAGCCAGATTGACCGTCTGCGGCAGGCCGGAAACGATCCGAAAAGTATCGCCCGGCGCGGCGCTGATTTTGTTCTCAAGCAGGTCTTTGAGCATGGTTTTTTTCACACCGACCCGCACCCCGGCAATTTTCTGGTGATGAAAGATAATATTCTCGCGCCGCTGGATTTCGGACAGGTGGGTCGGCTGACCCATCAGGATAATCTGCTCTTGCAGTCGATCGTGCTGGCGGTGGTCGATGGCGACGTCTGGCGGATTGTTCACTGTCTTGAGCGTTCGGAGATGCTGGGCGATCAGGCCAGCGCTCCCGAACTGGTACGCGACATCGAAGATATTCTGAACGCTTATTCCCACCTGCCGCTTAAAGATATTCCGTTCCGCGAGGCGTTAAGCCGCAGTTTCGAGGTGATTCGCAAGCACCACATCGGCGCTCCGCGGGATTTTGCTCTGATGCTCAAGAGCCTGATGACGATAGAGTCATTTGCCCGTTCGCTCGATGAGGATTTTCAAATTATTGAGTGTCTTAAGCCCTACGCCCGCAAATTTGCTCTCGACCAGATCAATCCCAGAAATGTGTTCGATCAGCTTAAGAAAGCCGCGTTAGGCGCCAGCGAACTTGCCGGCCGGCTTCCCGAAGATGCCGCGGCGATTATCAGCAAATTCCGGCGAGGCAATTTCAAAATGCACATCCACCACGAGCATCTCGAGGAATTGGAAGATACGCTCGATAACAGCTCCAACCGCATCAGCTTTGCCGTCATTATTGCCGCGCTGCTGATAGGCTCCAGTACGCTGATTGCCCAGCAGGGCTCTGTCCTCGGTCTGATTAGTCTTCAGGCGTTCGGCGTCATCGGCTACCTGACCGCGATGGCGATGGGGCTTTGGCTGCTGTTTTCGATTATTCGAAGCCGTAAATATTGACCAGTTGCAAAGGATCATTTTCCAGTCGGGGTAAGCAGAGATTTTATACCCTTGTGTTTGCTAAAATTCTGTCTATTGGGAACCATTTTTTATAAGCACAAGGAGTGTTTCTCTGTTCACTTCCTCTGAAACGGGTAACCGCGTGACAAAATTAAGTTGATTTTTTG
>CAZVXR010000252.1:0-5524 GCA_964630865.1 uncultured Pirellulales bacterium
GGCGACCCCGACCAGTCGATATATCGCTGGCGCGGGGCGGATATCGGCAATATTCTGGCGTTTGAGAAGGATTGGCCGAATGCGACAGTGGTGAAATTGGAAGAAAATTTCCGTTCGAGCGGCAATATCCTTAAACGCGCCGATAAGCTGATTGCATCCAATACCCGCCGGAAAGAGAAAGTATTGATTCCCACCCGGCCAGCCGGTACGGATGTCGAGATTGTCAATGCCGAAGATGAAAATGCCGAGGCACAAATGGCAGCCAGCCGAATTCAGAAACTGATTGCCGAAGGCAAAGATCCCGGCGAAATGGCGATATTTTATCGCGTCAATTCGATGAGCCGACCAGTGGAAGAAGCCTTTATCCGGGCGCGGATTCCGTATCAGGTTGTTCGCGGCGTGGAATTCTATGCCCGCAAGGAAATTCAGGATTTGCTCAGTTATATGAAGCTGATTGTCAATCCCGCCGACGATCTGGCATTTGTGCGAGCTATTGGAACGCATAGCCGGGGGATTGGCAAGACGTCCGTGGATAGACTGATTGAGTTTGCCAGACACAACACGATGAGTTTGCTGGATGCCGCAGGACAGGCGCATCGGCTGGATTCGGTATCCAGTTCGACGCGGGCGCGGATGGTGGAATTTGCCGCGCTGATTCATAAGTTTCAGGAGGAAGCGGCTGGCGAAGCGGCAGTGCTGATGGATATTGTGCTCGTTGAGACGGGCTATCTGGAACATCTGAAAAAAGAGGGAGAACAAGACCCGATTGACAATGTCAATGAGTTGATCAACTCTGCTGCCGAGTACGACCGGAATGCGGAAAAACCGTCGCTGCTGGAATATCTGCAATCTATCGCTTTGTATAGCGATACGGATGCTTATCAGGCGGGGTCTAAGCGGGTGTCGCTGATGACGATGCACGCGGCCAAGGGGCTGGAGTTTGACTATGTCTTTATTATTGGGCTGGAAAACGGGATTTTGCCCCATGAACGCAGTCTTAATTCTCCGGAGGATATGGAGGAAGAACGGCGGTTATTTTTCGTGGGAATCACCCGTGCCCGCGATGCGTTAATGGTAATCTACGCCCGACATCGGGTATTGCGTGGGCAGTTTCTGCGGTGTGTGCCATCCCAGTTCTTGTACGAAATCGGCTTTGCCGGGGAGCGGATGCCATTCGAAGACGATTCAGTGGAAAGCTATGAGGAGGACGACCAGCCGGTGCTGGGTTCGGTCAGTTCCTCAGCCAAAGAAGGGGCATTTAAGCCCGGCGACCGGGTCGAACACAAGACGTTTGGGTCAGGTCGAGTTAAAGAATTTTTGAATTTAGGCCCGGATAGTATCGTCGTTGTCCAATTCCAGTCTGGAAAAACGAAATCACTCATGGTAAAATATGCCAACTTAACGAAATCAGGAAAATAAAAACTTAAAAACTAAAGGATAGGTTATGAACAACACACGGATACATTTTTATTATAAGAACGTAACGTCAGATGTGATTGGGGCTGAACACGGTATTAGCGCCCAGCAATTTCAGGAACTGGCGGCTAAGACAACGCCGCTGATTGGTCATCTCAACGAGCAGCGTAAAGCCGGCAAGCGGAAATATCGTGACCTGCCGTATAATGAGCAGTATCCCAAGCAGGTGCGTGAAATTGCCAGGCAGGTCGTTAGTGAATGTGAGAACTTTGTGGTTCTCGGCATCGGCGGTTCGGCTCTCGGCAATATCGCCCTGCAGACGGCGCTGAACCCGTATATGTATAATCTGGATGCGGTACAACGGAAAGGCCCGCGTCTGTTTGTATTTGACAATGTTGATCCGATGCAGCTTGCCAGCTTTCTCAACTGGATTGGCGATAAATTAGACAAGACGATTTTCAACGTTATCAGCAAATCCGGGCGGACGGCGGAAACGGCATCACAGTTTTTGATTATCCGCGACATGCTGCTCAAGAAGCTCGGGCCGGCAGGGTATAAAAAACAGATTATTGCCACAACCGACCCCAAAGAAGGGACGCTTCGCAAAATTGTTAATGAATCTGGTTTTCGGACGCTGGAAGTGCCGGATGGCGTCGGCGGCAGATTCAGCGTTTTAAGTCCTGTTGGACTGCTGAGCGCTGCGGTCTGCGGGATTGATATTGAAGGTCTGCTGGCCGGGGCGCGGGAGATGGATCAGCGGGTCAGTTGGGAAGATTTCTTTGCCAATCCCGCGGCAATCAATGCGGCGATCAACTGGCATTATTACAACCGCGGCAAGCGCATTTCCGTGATGTTCCCATACGCCTGGCGGCTTAAGGATTTGTCGGATTGGTATCGCCAGCTTTGGGCGGAAAGCTTAGGCAAGACGAAAAACAACAAAGGGCAGGATGTCTTTGTCGGGCCTACGCCGGTCAATGCCCTTGGTACGACCGACCAGCACAGTCAGGTGCAGTTGTATCGCGAAGGGCCCAATGACAAGATTTTCACATTCCTGCAGGTCAAGAATTTTGATGCGGACTTGACTATCCCTGCCGCTCCGGAAAGTACGCGGGAATTGAATTATTTGTCCGGCAAACAGATGTCACGTTTGCTCAACAGCGAAAAAATTGGCACCGAATACGCTCTGCTGCATGATAAGCGGCCGTGTATGACGGTATTGTTTGATCAGGTCAACGCCTTTACCATTGGCCAGTTCATTTATCTGCTGGAGACTTCGACTTCGCTGGCCGGACTGCTGTTTGATATTAATGCCTATGACCAGCCCGCGGTGGAGTTGGGCAAGGAAGCGACATTTGCCCTGATGGATCAGCCGGGATACGAAGCATTGGCCGAAAAAATAAAACCCGTTCAGCAGATCGATGGCGGCTATTTGGTGTAATAGCTGGTATTTAAAAAAGGCTTCATAATGCGTTATCTTGCCGTAGATCCCGGGGGCAAACGAACAGGGCTTGCCGTAAGTGACATCGGCGAGTCGATGGCGTTTCCGTATGCGGTTCTACTGGAATCCGGAGCGGAACTGATCGGCAAGATTACTGAAATCGTGCGCAACGAAAAAATCGGAGCCATTGTTGTCGGTCTGCCGCTGAATATGGATGGCACGGAAAGCGCGGGGGTGAAAGCCTCCCGTCAGCTTGCGGCAAAACTGGAAAAGACCGCATCTGTGCCGGTGTTTTTATTTGACGAACGGCTCAGCAGCGCTGATGCGGATTGGAAGCTGACGACGATGGATCTGACAAAGGATAAAAAAAAACAGCGGCAGGATGCGCTCGCTGCGGCTTCATTTTTGCAGGCATTTTTAGACCAGCGTAAAGAATCCATTCCTAAACCTCATATTATCAAATCTGCATCGCTTATGCAAACTGCGCAGGAGGCGGTAAATTTTTTCAAAGATAAAGTTCAGGATGCACTTGCCCACCGAGGTGTTTTTAACTGTGCCGTCAGCGGCGGCAGCTGCCCGATATTATTTTTTGAGCTGCTGGCGGGGGAACCGTCGTTCGACTGGCCGAAGATTCATATTTTCTGGGCGGATGAGCGGTGTGTTGCGCCGAATCACAAAGACAGCAATTTCAATCTGGCCTATCGTTTTTTTCTTTCTAAGGTTGCAATTCCCGCCGAGAACATTCACCGGATTTATGGCGAAAAGCCCGCGTATCAGGCGGTGGAAGAATACGAACAGGAAATTCGCCGACATTTTGGCCTTTCGCAGGGACAATTGCCGATTTTTGATGTGGCTGTCATGGGACTTGGCGCCGATGGACATACCGCGTCGCTGCTTCCGGGAACGGAGGTTTTGGAAAATCAAACCGACCTTGCGGCACAGGTCTATTCGGACGCGGTGCCTTATACGCGGATTACGCTGACGGTTCCGACGCTGTCGGCATCGCGGTCGCTGATGTTTCTGATTACGGGCAGGGATAAAGCGGAGATTATCCGTGAAGTGTTAACGTATCCTTTGCGGCCATGGCAATATCCTGTTCAGACGCTTTGGCCCGCCGTTGAAAAAATGGTGTGGTTTGTGGATGAGGATGCAGGCACTTGGAATAAAGGGTAAATCTCTATTTTGATCTATCTGAAAAAATAATAGGAGGCAAAAATGAAGATAGCACCTTTTTGGGCGAAAGAGTCATATTCCGGCACAGATAAAAAGGGAAAAAATCAGCGTATTATTGCTACGGGTTGGTCGTTTTACTCTCTTGAACATGCTAAAGGCAATGCTCTGGACCGTGCCAGAAAAATCTTTGAAATTATAGTCGGCGGTAATAAACCAAATACATATGCAGATTATCTTGACCGGCCTTTAAGAGAAGAAATTGTTGAAAGTGTTACGGAAAATACTAAACAAATAGGTTTGATTACGAGAAATCGGTATGGTGCTTTGGTTTTGAATAGTGCTAATGTTTTGTTTGCAGATGTTGATTTTCCAGCAGCAAGGCCGATGGGTATTTTTCAGACCATCTCCTGGTTATTTTCACCTTCAAAATTAAGAGAAAAACAGAGGACTCTTGAAAATCAAACTATTGATAGGATTAAAACATGGGTTCAGGCAAATCCTTCTCGCTATTTTCGACTTTATCGAACGTGTGTTGGACTGCGTCTCCTTTTTACGGACAAACTATATAGTCCTGCATCCGATGAAACGAAACTGCTTTTGGATGATTTGCAGTCTGATTCCCTTTATAAGAGACTGACGATCAAACAGGAATGCTTTCGCGCACGGCTTACACCAAAACCATGGAGGTGTGGCTGCAAAAGACCACCAGTGAATTATCCCTGGTCAGATAGCAATGAAGAGCAAAAATACCGACAGTGGGAAAAAAACTATGACAAGATTGTATTGAACTACAAGACTTGTGAATTGATGGAGCAGTTTGGGCCGTCTGTCTCTGATGTGGAAATTCGGAAAGTTATTGCAATTCATGACCGCTGGACTTGCCAGATGAATCAGAAGCCATTAGCATGAAATATCAGTGATATCATTTTGCAGATATACTACTGATTAGTCGGTCTTGGGCTGAGCAGCTTGCAGTTGCCGTGATCGAGCAATTGGGTCAGACGCTCAAGCTGCTGCGGTTTGCGGCAGAATATCAGCCCGTATTCGGCACACGAAGTGATAAGCTTACGGTCGGGGTGGCCGTCAAGATAGGGGGCGTTGATCAGCACAATTTCATAATCCTTTTTTGAAGACTGAACGACGTGTTGTAAATTCATTCGGGCAAAACGGACAAAAAACTCCGCCGGCCAAAGCGACAAATTGTCGATGATTGTCGGGATGGGTTTTGGGCGGGGATACTTTACATCGTCGGAATGAATGTCAAAGACCTTGGCCGCGGCATTTCGCCGGGTGTCCAGATCGATAAGGATGCACTTTTTGCCGGTTTGTGCCAGTTGAATAGCGGCTTTAACCGAAATTGTAATAGGCAACGATTCCAGTCCGGCGCCGGCCAGTAGTACGGATTTACTTTTCCCATCAAGCGCGAGAACTTCGTCGGCGACACGGCGGGCATAGTTTTCGATACAGGCACCGGTCGGTAGATTTTCCGAAAAAGGT
>CAZVXR010000253.1:0-3392 GCA_964630865.1 uncultured Pirellulales bacterium
AGTTTTGCATGGTTTTTGTTCCGCCAGAAAACAGGGTGGAATAGTTTATTTTCCCCGATAGCTCAATAGGTAGGGCGGGCGGCTGTTAACCGCCAGGTCGTAGGTTCGAGCCCTACTCGGGGAGATAGCCACCAGTAGAAAATACTGGCGGCTTTTTTTATGCGCTTATTGGGGGGGAGCTGGAACTCGCCTAACTCTTTCCACAACCGCTTGTTATAAAATAACTTAAATCAAAAGTATCGAAATTTTTTCAAAATAACGGCACCCCCGATACTCTCGACCTGTTAACCCCGCCCACTCTCGCCCGCAAACTCTCGGAAAAACCGCATTCATGGTGAACACCCCCGTTCCAATCGGGGTGCTGATGTAACAAATTTGCCACATGGAAGCCGAAACAGCACTGGCATCCGCACCAGCTTCGCCACAACGCCGCCACGTTCCTGCGTAAAGAGTTTGGGCTGGAAACGGCCAGAATCATCCTTGGCCACCGGTCGGCGGTCATTACGGAAGTCTATGCCGAGCAAGACCAGCAAAAGGCGCTGGAGGTGATAATGCGGGTGGGGTAATCAGAATTGACAAAAAAGATGAAACCGGCTATGTAGGAACTCTTGTCAAGTGGAATTTATAATAAAAAGACAGTGATGACCCGATTTTTGATTTATCTTTTTCCCGCTGTAGCTGACGTGATACTTGCAGCGACCATGTTTGTATGCAGTAACCGTCTTGCCGATGTCGGTCAGAGCAGGACTGAAGTTGCGATGGTATTCGCTGCATGGGCGGCAGTGTACATTGTAAGCAATCAGCTGCTTGCCCGGCTTGTTACATCACGCAATGCGGCGGCAATGATGATTGTTGCAAATTTGCTGTTTGCCGCCACGGCTGGGATATTTGTACTTATTGAGAATGTCTGGGCGATTTATACTACCATGGGGGTTCTGGCCGTAGCTACGGCGTTGTTCTTTCTTCCATTTCAGGTATTTATGAAAGCGGTTGAACCGGATCAGCATCAAGGTGTAGTCCGATCGGTGGCGATATACACATTTTCATGGAGTATGGGTTTTGCGAGCGGACCTTTTATCGCAGGGTTCATTTATCAATGGTTAGGGTGGCAGTGGTGCTTTGCTTTTACAGGTCTGCTGGGCTTGCTTACCGCCTACGGTGTGCAACGACTGAAGCATCACGCGAAACATCACCATAGCGAAGCTGTCGCATCCGGCCAGCCGGCCATTATTCAACAAAGTTGTAAGATAGAAGAAGTGAACTATCACACCTTGCCTGATCTGGCTTGGCTGGGGTGGCTGATAGGTGGGGTTGGATGCCTGGGAACTTATTCGTTGCTGGCGCTGTTGCCTTCGATTGGGGTATCCTTTGCGATATCGAAGTCTCAGATTGGCTCGATAGTTGCCTTGCTTTATGTTGTGCAGGCACTAGTGGGGTTAAGCTTGCTGCGCAGCAGGATGTGGATGTTTCGCCCTATGCCGGCGGTGGGCTTTGCCGTATTCGGGTTGATTGGCGTGGCTGGGTTTGGCGTTTCGCTTTTGCCGATCATGGATGGGGTGGAAGTACTGACTGTGTCTTTGCGGACGCTTAGTCTGTACGCTTCGGTTGCCTGCTATGGTGCGTTTTCGGGTTCGTTTTTCTTTGGACTGGTGTTTCATTCTTTGGTACATCCGAATCGCAGTGCAAGGTATGTCGCGGTCAATGAAATGGTCGTGGGAATCTGCGGTGTAGCCGGACCGGTTATGGCGGGTATGATGGCAGATAGATTCGGCTTTGTCGCATTCCCGATAGTGCAGATAGCGTTGATGGCAGGTGCCATGATACTGCAGTTTTTTGTGCTCAAGCATCTGGCTGGGGAAATGGCCAAAGTTGATGCCAATTAAGACCAGCAAAAGGCGCTGGAGGCGATTGTGAGGGTGAGATAGAAGAAAGTAGTCAAAATAAACCACAATCTGTTCTTATTTTTCAAGGAAAAAACAATTTTGAGTCAATTTTTTGAAATACCTTTTAATGATTTAGCGTCTTAACGCTTGTTCAGAAGACACACTGGTATTGCCGAAAAATATCTATCTTTTTTGAAAAGGAAGAAGCTATGAAGACAAAGTTAAACAACGTTGTTGTTAACTGGACTATCTGCCTAATTATTACTTGTTTACTGCCAGCAATTAGCCTCGCTGCAAATCCACCGCAGCAGGAACGACAAGAGCGAAAATCACAGCCTTTTACAGATCAGCAGAAAACGCAGGTAAAATCAGTCTTGTCAAAATATGGTGCCTCATCCCTGACGGCCGAAGACGCGAAGGCAATACATCGGGCGTTCCGAGATGTCCATCTGCCCAACGGGCCGGAGCTGGATAATGCAATTAAAGAGGCTGGTTTTGATCCGGAAAAAATGACAAAACTTGACCCTCCCCGCGGCGGACAAAGACCCGGCGACAGGCAAGGCGAGCCACAGGGCAACAATTCTGGAAACGGCGACAAGTTGCAAAAGAACCAATACTCACTCGAGCAGGCGATTAGTGATAATGCCCAGCTGCACACGATTGCATTTAGCGGGCTGGCATTTTTGACCGGTGACTTTGGGGCATGTACTTTCATTCCGCCCGGCAAAGTCTGCGATTTTTTTGGGTTTCAGTATATGCGTGATATAGATGCCGCACAAAAAGGACACAATCCAATGTTTCTGAACCGGGTGGCAGGGAATATCATGCTTATTCTGGATGACAAGCAGAAACAAATCTTTCTGGATCTGGCGGAAAAACAGGCCAGGCAGTTAGAAGAGCTGGCAACGATGCGACTTCCGCTGATCAAGGCGTTTTGTATGCAGCGGGATAATCAGATTCCCGCCGGTAGCGAAGGACTGAACAAAGAGGCAGTGATTCAGTATGTCGGAGATATTTTTGCTTTTGATGCACAGCTCAGCTTAGAGCGTGCCGAGGCGATGGCCAAGGTTTATCTGTCATTAACTCCTGACCAGAAAGCCTATCTTGCAAAAATGAAATTCGGCGACTTTAACTCCTGGCCGGCACTGGATGAGCGGGATAATCTCAAGAATCTGGGGCGTGGCAAATCGAAGATGTTCAATGTGGCGTATATGACCTACGTCAGTGAATTTTTCAGCTGGACCGCCGGATCAATTGAGGCAGATACCTACTTTTGTCCGGAACGGCACGGAACATACTTTGGCGGGTTCTATATGAAAGATATGCCTGCGATGGGCAAGCGGGATTATGATATCAGTACGTCATTTACCGGTGACAGCGGCCAGGCGTTTGTGGATGAGGTTTTAACTCCAAAACAAAGACCGTTGATTGCGGAAATTCCGGACAAACAGCGGGATTTATTAAAAGAGACCATTGTGGTACGCAAAAGTATTTCACAGGAACTGCGTA
>CAZVXR010000254.1:0-2369 GCA_964630865.1 uncultured Pirellulales bacterium
TGCAGAACTCAAAGCCGATGCCCATCCACCGCATCGCACCTTTCAGAAACTTCTCATCCTTAAGGCCTTTGAATTTCTGACCCATGTCAGCGACTTTCCCCGAACCGGGCAAAAACAGCATTTTCTCCATCGTGGAGATATTATGATTTCGACTGGTCTAAAATTAAGACTTTAACTTTTTCGCTTGGCAAATTCAACGCCCCATACGCTCCGGCAGCCGCCGCACGCAAAATCGGCTCGGTTTCCGTAGAGCTAACCAATGCATAAATCGCGTCAATCTGCTCGCTCAGCAGGAGATTGGCGTTCTGTTTGGCCGAAATTGCCAGCGACCCAAACGCCGCAACCCGCACTTCCGGTAAATTCTTATCGGACAGCGCCATCGTCGCAATCGCCCGCTGATTTTCAGGACTTTCCAGCCGTGCCAGCACATCCGCTGCAAGAATTTGCATTTCGGCATTAGGGGATGTCGTTGCTTCGATCAAAGCGCCCATCGCTTCGGATAAATCCACAATCTTATTCTGCGTTAGCGCCAGCGTCTGCATGGCCCGAATAGCCCGAAAAGCATATTTCGCCGACAATTCCGTCCCCAGTTCCCCGGAGCCTTTTTCAAGGACTGCCTCGGATAAATTCTTGACGATCATCTCACTGCCGGTAAATCCATGCGTCGGTAAAGCGAGCGCAATGGCAATTGCAGCGCTGTAGCGGACTTTTTGATCTTCGTAGGTCAGCGCTTTCGCCAGCGGCTGTTCGGTACCCAACTGGTAGAGCAGCGACTGGGTACCGGCATTAACCGCCAGCGCCTCGACAACGCCCAGCGCGACAAAGGTTTCCTTGTTTTCCAAAGCACGAGCCAGCGCCTGATGCAGATATTCCGGCCCGGCCGTTGTTGCATACGTCATCGCATCGGCATGCCCCTGCCCAAAATAATCAGGCATCGGAATCCCCGCCGACTCCGCACGGTAAAATCCGGCAATCCACAGTCCAATGGCTTTACCCGTCGCCGCATCGGCCTTCAGCGCCCACTCGCAGCACCGCATCGTCATCAGTTCATTAAAGTATTTCTTGCTGACTTCCTGCCGTGTCACTTCATTTTTCGCCGCATCCCAAAACCACACATTGCCAAAATCATATCCATCATTAACCGCGACAGATTCCGCCCGGTCATAATACATCTCACCCAACTTAAAGAATAACTCCGCCGCAGAAATTTTCAACGCGCTGGAATCAATTTCCGTAATGGCCTTTTCTGCCAGCGACTTAAGTTCACTTGAAGAGGCGGTTTCCATAATCAGCTTTAAATAAGGCAGCGGCTCAAAATAGCCTATCTTACCTAATGCCCGGATCACTTCGCCTTTGACCGCAACATCTTCCATCTGCAGTGCAGCGGTCAGCGGACGAATCGCATTTCGCCCGATTTTGGGTATTGCCTGAGTAATCGCCGCAAATTCGTTCTTGCGGCTGGGATCAGCCAGAGCCGACAACATATAAGGAATCGCATACTCGCCGGCATTACCGAGACGTTCTTCCGCCGCAATCCGCCCACGAACCGTCGTGCTAAGACGACGAATCTCGTCGACAATTATCTTCGGATCCGTTCGGCGGACAAATCGGCCCTTTTCAATAATATCCAGTATCTTGCCGCTAACTTCTTTAAGCTCTTCGCTGTCGGCATTCATCTTGAGCAAGATGCTGTAACCATCTGGGTTTTCTTCACTTAACGCCAGCAATTCAACCGGATCGGGACTCGATTCAATCAGTTTCTGGCCAAAGCCATTCGCCAGATCAAACCGGCCAATCGCGGTATAGTGCAAAAAATTGTTCCAGTCTTCCTGCACCCCTTCGGCCAACGCCCCCGCTGTCAAGATGACAGACAAACCAAGCGCTATAAGCACTTTTCCCATACACATAAAATAATCTCCACCAAATAAGTCCAATTATCTTTAGAATTATGCATCACAGTCCAGACCAACTCCAGACTCCATCCGACACAAGACTTACCATATATATAAGGAATGGGCTGGGTATGTCAAATCAAAAAGAAAAAACAAGGCCAAATCCCTCAACTTTACACCTCTCTCTCATTCAAGATGCCGTATAGCTTCTTTTGGCGAATATAGCATAGCACCCCCTCTGGTATCATCTCGCTAACGCTCTCGCCCTGCCTTAGCAGGCCTCGAACCTGGGTACTGCTTATGTCGACCAACGGTGTCTTGATTATATGCCCTGCCAGCCTGTCAATCTGCTCTTTGGAAAAAAAAGCCCTCAGACCATCCAACCTTGGAAGCTCATGTCCTGCACGATACATCACGCACAACTGACAGCGCTCAACTAACTGTTCAATCCGATACCATAACGGCAAATCCTTGAGG
>CAZVXR010000255.1:0-7848 GCA_964630865.1 uncultured Pirellulales bacterium
CGGCGGGCTTAAGCAGCCTACAGGGATAAAAACTCCTGTAGATGGGGTGCAGTAAAAGATTTTCAATTTTCAATTTTCAATTTTTAATTGGGGAAAAGGATTGCCGCGTGCGGGGGATGTTCTATAATAGCCTCCTTGAATTTCGCAAGGGTTATTTATGGAACGATGGACGATACAAAAGCTGCTCAATTGGATTACGGAATTTTTCACGCAGAAGGGCGTCGATAGTCCGCGACTGTCGGCGGAATTGCTGCTGTCACATATTCTGGGGCTGTCGCGGATCGAGCTTTATACGCTGTTTGACCGTGTTGTCGAGGCAGGGCAGTTGGAAAAACTGCGTGACTTAGTCAAACGCTGCGGCAATCAGGAGCCGCTGGCCTATCTCATCGGGCGATGTGAATTTTATTCGCTGCCGCTGAAAATCACTTGCGATTGTCTGATTCCCCGGCCGGAAACGGAGCTGCTTGTGGAGCGCGCGGTGGAGTTTCTCCGCAAACGCATCGGAAAACAACAGGTTTTGGATTTATGCACAGGGTCGGGATGCATCGCGGCGGCCATTGCCAAAAATGTCAAAGACTGCGCGATTGTAGCGACGGATATTTGCGATAAGGCGCTGGCGGTAGCGGCCGAAAACATCGCGGCACTGAAACTGAGCGAGAAAATCAAGTTGCTGTGCGGGGATTTATTTGACCCGGTGATTGCGGGCTTAGATAGCGAGCGGGTGGATTTGATTGTGTCCAATCCGCCGTATATCAGCGATGCGGAATTTGCCAAGTTGGACAAAAATGTCAAGAATTATGAGCCGCGCGGGGCGCTCTATGGCGGGGTGGATGGTCTGGATATTTATCGTCGAATTATCGACAAATCGCCCGATTGCCTCAAGGCGGGTAGCGCTATTATGCTGGAAATCGGCTATGCGCAGGGTAAGGCAGTGGCCGGACTGTTGGAGGCGGCGGGGTTTAAGGGTATCCGAATCGAGAAAGACCTAAATAAGAATGATCGGATTGCAATCGCCACGGCGGGGTAGGGAAATTATCAATTTTCTATTTTCCATTTCACTGAAATTGCGTATAATCTCTTGCTTTCCGTAAGTTCGTATCGTATTAGTACAAACTGTAAAAAAGGTTCACAGACATGAAAGCGCTTGTTATCAACGCGGGAAGCAGTTCGATTAAGTATCAACTGTTTGATATGCCCGCAGGTTCAATTCTCGCCAAGGGGATGATTGAACGAATCGGCGAAGCTCAGGCACAAATGAAACACACCTACAACGGTAAGACTCACGCTGCGACCGTTGCCGCCAAAGATCACGAACAGGGAATGCAGGTGATCTTAAAGATGCTTGCCGACCCGACCATTGGCGTGGTTAAGACGGTGTCGGAAATTCACGCGGTCGGGCATCGGGTTGTTCACGGCGGCGAGGAATTTACCGGCTCGGTGGTTATCGATAATCATGTGATCGATTCGATCAAGCGGTTTGCCGATCTCGCTCCGCTGCATAATCCGCCGAATCTGACGGGGATTGAGGCGGCGATGCACGCACTGCCCCATGCGGTGCAGGTTGCGTGCTTTGATACGGCGTTTCACACGTCGATACCCCCGGTGGCGTATATCTACGGCCTGCCGTATGATATTTACGAGAAATATCGCGTTCGGCGCTATGGTTTTCACGGCACGAGTCATCGCTTTGTGGCGCGTCGCTGCGCAGCGATGATGAATGTGGATAAGTCTCAAGCCAATATCATCACCTGTCATCTGGGCAACGGCTGCTCGATAACCGCCGTCAAAGAGGGCAAGAGCGTCGATACGTCGATGGGGCTGACGCCGCTGGAAGGGGTGGTGATGGGTACCCGCTGCGGCGATATCGATCCGGCGATTTTGTTCTATCTGGGCGATAAGGGCTACGATATGAAAAAGCTCAACGCGATGTGCAATAAGCAAAGCGGACTGCTCGGGATTTCCGGCATTTCGAATGATATGCGTAATCTGCTGGAGCTGTGCGAAAAAGGCAATGCACAGGCGAAGCTGGCGGTGGATATTTTCAACTACCGGATCAAGAAATATGTCGGGACTTATACCGCGGTATTAGGCAGGCTCGACGCGGTGGTCTTTACCGGCGGCATCGGCGAGAACAACGCCTTTATCCGTTCGGAAGCCTGCTCGGGCCAGTCGCAAATCGGCATTGACCTGTGCGAAACGCGGAATACCGCTGCCGAACCGAAAGAACGGCTCATCAGCAAAGACAGCAGCCGGGTGAAAGTGTATGTCATTCCCACGGATGAAGAACGCTCTATTGCTGGGGACACGTATGAATTGGCGAAGTAGAATTTCTAAATTAAAAATCAAAATGACAATGTAAAAATTAAATAGATTATTGTGTGGCATGGCCTAACGCAGTCAAGCCGTGGCAATTTAATAAAATTTATTGCAACATTTTCTTTTTGATTTTTAATCTTTGATTTTAGTGTTCACAGACCGTCGATGGATTTCGGCGGTCTTTTTTATTGCGCCGGGTACTCCGCCGCGGGGAGAGTGACGATGAAGGTTGCGCCCTGGTCCGCTTCGGATTCGACGGTGATTTTGCCGTCCATCCGGTCGAGCGTTCGACGGACGATGGTTAGTCCGAGTCCTTCACCTTTGACGGGGCCCGAGGGGCTAAGACGGTGGAATATTTCGAAGATTTTTTCGCAGTGTTGCGGTTCGATTCCGATGCCGTTATCGCGGATAAAATAGATTACGCGTTTGTTCTCGCTCCGTCCGGTGATTTCGATAACGGCTTTGCGGTTCAGATGGCGATACTTGATTGCGTTGTCGATCAGATTGGAAAAGACCTGGTTAAGCTGCGTCCAGTCGCCCAGACAGGGCGGCAGTTCGCCAATCCGCAAATCTATCTCGTATTCGCGTATCTGATACTGGAGGGTTTTGACGATATTGGCCATCAACCGATTCATATCCAGCTTGTCGATATGCAGCGGGGTTGTTCCGATGCGGGCGATTTGCAGCAGGCCTTTGACCAGAGAGTCCATCTTCGCAGTACCAGCCGAGATAAAGCCGAGCGATTCGGGGATGTCTTCATCGAGGATGTGCCGAATGTCACGTCGGGTGCCGAGTGTTTCGCGTCCCAGCAGAACGGTCAGGTCGTGGCAGGATTTGCCCAGTTCCCCGGCAAAGCCCTGGATATTGATCAGCGGACTGCGCAGGTCGTGCGAAGCGACAAAGACGATGCTTTCCAGTTCGTTGTTTTTGGACTGAATTTCTTTCATGAGTTTGTCGCGCATCTGCTCGGTTCGGATGCGCTCGGCCAAATGCCACAGTCCGTCCATCAATAAAGTCAACTGCTGGACGTCCGTCTGGTCGTAGTCTTCGTTTTTGTTGCCGACGCCGGCGACCATGACAATTTTAGAGCCTGAGAAAATAGGGACATGCAAATGACGGGTCAGCGGGACGTGCCCCTGGGGCACGCCTTTTTTGCAGGAGCTAAAATCAGTATCGTTGTTGCAAATAATCGCCTTTCGCTGTCGAACCGGTTCTGCCCACACGCCGGCCTTTTCAACGAGAAACTCGAGAGGCTTGTTTTCGATGGCGCATTGCGCCATCGCGTTTCTGGACCACGAATACATTGTCAGAACGGTCTGTTCGTCATTGACAAACGCAAAATAGCCGACGCTGCTTTGCGTCATTCGCACGGCCTCTTCGAGGGCAAAATCGGAAATCGTTTTCAGCGGAGCATCGGTCATTTGATTGAGTTTCAGCAGGACTTCCAATCGCTCGGTGTTGCGCTGTATCAGTTCTTCGGCCTGCTTGCGCTCGGTGATGTCGGTATTCGTTCCGCTCAGAAGCATCGGCTTGCCGTCGGTGTCGTATTCGACAATTTTGCCCCGCCCCAATATCCACATCCAGGAGCCATCGGCTCTCTTCATCCGGAATTCAGCAGAATACATTTTTTGCTTTTGAAGGCATTTCTGAAGCTGCTGCATTGCCATGTCATAATCGTCCGGATGACACAGCCTTTTCCAGCTTTCATCTGTCATCTCAAACTGATTATCGCTATAGCCCAGCATCTCATACCATCGCGGACTGTTATACGTTTCGTGGGTTTTTAGATTCCATTCCCAGAGTGCGTCGGTGGTGGCGGATATCGCATTGGATAATCGCCGTTCACTTTTTGCCAGGGCCTCTTCCGTCTGCTTGCGTTCGGTGATGTCGCGGTAGATAGACTGGTAAGTGCCGTTAGGCATCTTTTTGGAATGCATTTCCACAAGGATGCCAGTCCCGTCAGGGCGGAGCAATGTTCGCTCCTTAGTAACGGTCTGTCCGGCATTTACACTGTCGAATGCCAGGGGGGTGCGTTGTAGTTCTTTGGGGTCGAACAGGTCGCTGACATGCAGACCCAGAAGTTTATCCAAGGGCCGACCGGCCAACTTCTGCATCTGGGAATTTGCGCCTGTTATGATCCCATCAGGAGAGCCCTGCAGGATTCCATCGACGGCAAACTCAATTGTTTGCCGGTATTGTTCCTCGCTTTCTTTGAGCCTCCGCTGGACGCGAACGTAATCGGTGATGTCGATGGCGACAAATGCCGAACCTTTGGATAGGTCGCTCATATCAAATGCCGCCGAGGACAGCATGACATCGCAAATTTCCCCGCTTTTGGTCTTCCATTGCGATTGAATCGTTCCGACACCGGTCAGGCGAATTTGAGCGTATTTTTCCGAGCCGACATGGTCAAATTCCTCCTGGGTAGGATAAATCATGCATGAGGACTGGCCGAGTAATTCCTCGCGGCTGTAGCCGAGCATGTTGCACATCTGGTCGTTGACCTGCTGGAAGATACGGTCAACGATAACGCCGATGGCCGCGGGAGCAGCGCGGAAAATACTGTCGAGCCTTGCCTCGGATTGGCGCAGCGCTTCCTGCGATGCGATGCGTTCGGAAATCTCGGAAAACATGGTGGCCATTTGCCGCGGCGCCGTCTGGAAGGCGAAGAGTTCAAATACGCCGGCGGTCTGGTTGTCGCGATAGGTGTACTGTGTGTCGCTAAAGGGGATGCCGTCTATGCAGACTTTTTTGTAGGCATTGGGTATTTTGCTATCGGCCAGGCCGGGGAAAGCATTGACAATGGTTTGTCCGATGAGCGGACGATGGTCGAGCTTGAGAATTTTTTCGGCGGCGGTGTTCGCTCCAGTCAGAATCAATCGGCCATCCGGCTCAAGCCGCCAGGTATGGATGCCGAGCGGGCACAGTTCAATGATATGGCGAAATTGTTCTTCGGCGGTACTTTGAAGCTGTTCGGCCAGCTGACGGCGCGACTGTTCATTGATCAACTGCCGGGTGCGCACCACAATGCGACCGTGGAGGACTAAAATCACGACGACAATGCCGGCTATCAGCCACCACAGCCAGGTCCAATCGTAGGACTGCGGCGGCTGTATCCATTTAGCGAAGATCGCTCGTGTCGTGGTATTGGCGGGGATTGCGGTGATGGCGGCATTGAGAATATCCGTCAGATTGGAAATATCCTTACGCACCATATAGCCCAGATTAAAGACCATATCCGTCGTACCGGCAACGTGGAGGTTGGTTATTTTTTTCTCGTCGATAATCCAACTGGCACGGGACGGCTCAATGATCATCGCATCGACTTCATAGAACGATAGTTTTAACAGGCCAGTGAGTTCATCCTCGACCGGCGTGAGAGTAAAGTCGGGATGTAATCGGTTTAACTCTTCTTCGATGGAATTGCCGCGGACGACGGCGACTTTTTTGCCACGCAGCGATTCAATCGTCAGCGGCCCTTCGACGTTGCGGGGGGTTAGAATGATATTTTGGAAAGTAAGGTAAGGTAAGCTGAATACATATTTGGCTTCGCGCAGAGGCGTTCGCTGTGCCGCATAAACGATGTCAATCTCATTGGCCTCGATCGCGTCCATCATCGCTTTCCAGGAGTTGAAATGGCGCTGTTCGAAACGATAGCCCAATTGATCCTCGACCGCGTCGAGATAGTCGATGCACAGGCCGGTCAGTTCGCCGGTGTTGGGGTTGTGAAAAACCTGGGGCGGGATGCTGGTAAACCCGATGCGTAAATGCGGATGTTCACTGAGCCATTGACGCTGGGCATCGGTGAGTATTAGTTCGTTGGCGGCAAGGGCAACCCCAAACCATCCTGATAGAAAAGCCAGCACAATCCATCGCAAATACATCCGTATCATTTTCTCCGCATCCTTAAGATTCCTTGATATCCTGTTTTGGTGTCCGTTCAGTATAGATGAAAAAAAGAAATTTTCCAATCAGAAATTTTGCGGCTTATGAGGTTTGGAGGGGAATTTTGAAAATGGGGCAGGAATGGCCTTGCCTTAATTGAAGACAAAATAAAAAAAGCCAGATAGCTGATAGCAGCATCTGGCTTCGGAGGAGGGTGATGAAAAGTTTATAAGTACAGTTTTAAGCCTAACCCAATAGTATTTTAATTTTTAATTATCACGCCTCTACATAATATAGACGCACAAAGTGGCCGAAAGGTTCACAAAATCTAAAAAAATTTAATATTTTATCACTATTTCCCTAACCCATTTAACTGCAATGGGATATGGATTAATGAGTTGTGCCCTTAGCCCGCTTTTTACAGGCGAATTTCTAACAGATTTTCTGTAAGTAAATCTATTTGATTCAAAAATAAGGGTTTAATTTCCCCAAAAAACCAACACGCCACAGATATTTTTTTTCTTAACAAGGCTCATTTTACACTAAAAAAATCATATAAAGTATTAAATAAAAATAAAGTTAGATAAAAAGACAACAATTTTATTGACATTGTTTTTTGTTTATCTATAATATTAGATGACAATACAACAACATTAATTATTTTTTGATAGGATGATAG
This sequence comes from uncultured Pirellulales bacterium, assembly GCA_964630865.1. Classification (GTDB taxonomy): domain Bacteria; phylum Planctomycetota; class Phycisphaerae; order Sedimentisphaerales; family Anaerohalosphaeraceae; genus Anaeroglomus. Next base: position 6,881 of record CAZVXR010000255.1, read on the forward strand.
GATGGAAAATTCAGAATTTAGTCTCAAGACGGTTGGGGACGAAAACGAAGCCAACTTTGATCGCTGGCGCAGCCACGCCGCTTCCTCTCAGGCAGAATACCAAAAAGTGGAGGCAGGCTGCAAGCTGCTGACCGGCTCGGACCGGGTGCTGATGGAGATGGTCATTAAAGGGGATCATACTTATCTTCAATTGGCAAAATTGCTGGGCAAGTCGCATGTCTCTGTGCTTCGCAGAATCCGACAATTGACGGCGATTATTCTGGGGCAATCCGTCCGAAAGGTGCGATTTCAGGGGCCATTAAAACCTGTCGAGCAGGGGGTGGCAAGGCTGGTGATGGTGCAGCGGTTGTCGCGAAAACAGATTGCTTTAGAGATGGGTTTGTCGCGATATCGCGTGGATCAGATTTGTCGAAAATTGGCAGTTGCGAGCCCAAAGCAAAATCGCAGAATGGTACGGATGACGGCACGGTGGCAAAGAAATCCGTAAAGGGAGGAACACGATGAATTTGAGCTTTTTTAGCAATTATGCTTGCTGGCTAACATACGTCTTGTGGTCCGATAGTATCTGGGCTGCCCATTCATGCTGGTTTGGCAGCATCAACATCGGGACGTGTTCTTTGCCGATTGCGGCTTGCAGAAAGTGCCTGGCACATCTGTGGTATTGGCTATTGCAGAAATGTTTTTGCAGTCGATCTTTTAAATCGGTGTTGCTCATAATCGGGTCAACCCGAAAGATCGTACACTGTTCTAAAAATTCACATTTTTCCATGGTTCGACTTCTATTTAATTTAGCGAATAGGGACTTCCTTGTTAAGGCATCGGTAATAATACCTATAAAGGGTTAATGAAATATGAAAAATTACAAAAATATAATAAAACTCATTTTTGACATCAAAAATCAAGGTTTTAGTTCAATAAAAGGAGTATTTATGGACTCGAAAAGGTTTGAAATCAATAAGCATTTTCCG
>CAZVXR010000256.1:0-3557 GCA_964630865.1 uncultured Pirellulales bacterium
TGGCAGATTGCACCTCTGCAGGATATGCAGAACTGTCACCAGCCAACAGCATTATCCTGGATTTCTCAATTTCTGTCAATCCTTTTTCATTATAATATGTTCCTCATGACCTTACGTGGAGCCCTTGCGGCAACCAGTTTAGTCTCATGTGCGGCAAAATGGTTTCGGCCATTGTCCGAGATGATCCGCGGCATAAAATATGACCGCTATCGGGGATTTGACGAGAGATTGTGACAGCAAAATTATTATGAACACATGGTTCGCAACGCCAATAATTACGCCCCTATCCGGGATTATATCATCACCAATCCGGCGAATGGGGAAAGCGGTGATTTATATACTCGAGAATCAATTTAGCCGGTCATTGACCGGCCGTCTCATTAAGAAGCCAGTCGTAGCGGAGAAATTCGAATTTGACGTCGCCGGGTTCGAGGATTTTTTTCTGGTCTTCGGGCAGATATTCCATCAGGAAATTAAGCCAGGCTTTTTCGTCGTCTTTACGGTTGCGAAATTTTTTAATTTCCGCATATTTGGAATTCAAAAACGTGTCCCGAAAGATATTAAACTGATTGGACAGAAAGACCGTATTGGTTTCTTTATCGATGATCAGGCCTTTTGGCAAAGCCAGATACTTCCGCACTTGATCGTCAAGCTGCTGATCAAGGATTTCCGCGCGATACGGCTCTTTGCGCAAGATCGCCCCGCCCTGTGCGGCGTAGCTTAAGGCAAAACATATCCGGGGATCTTTGAATCGCTGCAGAAGCATTTCATCGCGAATCTCTTCGAGATTGTATTCGAGCCCCTGGATTTTGAAATAATTTTTCGTCCAGGGATCGGTGATTTGCATGATGCTGTTATTCGGGTACAAAATCATATACCACTTAGGCTCAATGGGATAGTTATCCACAATCAATTTCAGCGTGCAGAGATTGTAGGCGTTGATCCAAAATGCCTGCTTCTCCGCGTTGTCCATCGCCATAATCCGTACCGGATGCGACGCGTCAAGCAATCTGATTGCCGCATTCAAACTCGACCGTTTCCGGCGGAGCAGCGAATAATTAACATCGCCATTGTCATTGACAGCCAAATCAAAGACCACCTGGCAAGCCTTGTATAGCTCCGGCAAAGGAGACGCAACAGGAAACGTGGTCTTGTCATCTTCTTCGGGAGCAAGTGCATCATTTTTTTCACTATTCGGATCGTCTTTGTCCGCGATTTCTTGATTAGGATCAGAAACAGGAGTATTGGGATCGGGTTTGGCTTCGGATTGCTTTTCGACCTCTTTAAGGGCGGGCTGATTCGGGTCCTTTTGAGAAGCATCCGCAGGCGCAGCATCCCCGGCCCAGCTCAACGTAACACATAAAGCCGCACATAAAGCCGCAGAACAGATAATTGTTATCAATTTTCTCATTTTGGCTGCTTTCAACACGAACAAGCAGAAATTATAATGTAAATAATCTTTTAATCAACACTTCATATCGCCGCGCTTTCATCATCCCCTAATTATACTCTACTATATCCACAATGGCTCTGTTCAGAGGTAATTCGCCAATATTCCCTCATGTCGTCAAAAAACTGGGGGAAATTAACCTGCCATACAATTCTATGTATATTTCCTCTTTCTTGCTTGCCGAAACAAGTAAGGTATGTTACTCTAATTGCAGCGGTATTATCGGAGCATTTTATGTTCGTTGCACAAACGGGACATATTATGGACTCGCAAGTGCTTGTTTTGAATAAGCACTACATGGCATTTCGAGTCGTTGGGCTTCGCCGGGCTTTGTCGCTCGTTGTCCGGGAGTTGGCAGAGATTGTGTCCTGCGATGACGGTACTTGGTCCAATCACGATTTTCAATCCTGGCGCGATTTATCCACCTATAAACAGACCTTTGAAGCACAGAATCACGATTGGGTTTCTGCGGTCAATTTCGACATCACTGTGCCGCGTGTGATTCGGCTGCTGTTTTACGACCGATTACCTCAACAAACGATTAAATTCAACCGTCGCAACATCTTCGCGCGAGATGGTAACCGCTGCCAGTACTGCGGCAAAAAATCTCCCACCAGCGAATTGTCGCTCGACCACGTCGTCCCCCGCACCCTGGGCGGCGGCAACGCCTGGGACAATATTGTCTGTGCCTGCACCAAATGCAATACCAAAAAAGGCGGCCGAACCCCTGCTATGGCGGGCATGAAACTCATCCAAAAACCCGTTAAGCCCAAACGCAATCCGGTTCTGCACCTCCACTTGAGCCACGAACGCTATAAAAGCTGGAAACAATTTCTCGACCATGCCTACTGGTCTGTGGAATTGACCTAATCTTTCTGCCTGAAACAAGTTCTATTCGTTCGAGTGTCGCTCCCGAATTTAGGCGACATAGTTGGGCGTGTATTATATTTTATTTTTCTCTTGCTTTCCTGCTTGTTTATTGTACAATAAAGACCGCATTTGTCGTGTTAGCAACTCACTTTTGAGCCCCATCGGCGACAGCTGTTTTTGCAGCGTGCCGAAGAGGGATCCGTTTTCGGGGTTCCCCTTCAAAAATGTTTGTCTCTGGACTGTGCGCGCAAATACATCCCCGTTTGACTCGGGCGGAACGATACTAAAGTTGAACACGATTAAGAAAGGATGTTACCATGGGAAAATTGCTGAAGACTTCACCTGAGGGCAGGAAATGCCTGGCTCAGGATTGCACGCAGATATTGAGTATCTATAACCATGAGGCGTACTGCCATTCACATCGGGATCAAATGCCTCAAAAGCAAACCCACAAGATAGTAGAAGTTGTCCCGACGCCCCTTAAACACTCCTCCGAATGGTAAACCTGCAACGCGATGAAACTGAGCCTGTCCGACAGCGAAAATACATGGGTACTACAGATTGACGCCGGCTAATTAAAAAAATCGGAGGAGGAGGGATTCGAACCCCCGTTACCTTTCGGTAAAACGGTTTTCAAGACCGTCGCAATAAACCGCTCTGCCACTCCTCCAAGTCATTTATTCATAGAGTCTTATATAAGACAAAATGCTTGGATTAGAATTCAAGCTTCAACCGAGCCGAAATTATACCCACTGCCAGGTCGTGTTGCAACCCAATTAAGCTCAAAAACAAACTGCTCCCCTTAGTTAGTCGTACAGGCCGGGTCGGAGGGAGTGATGCGGCAATCGATCAGCCAGTGATCGGCCATCATCGCCAAATCAAGGAGGTTGACGATATTATCGCCGCCGGGCTGCGGGACGATGTCTGCCGATGGAACACCCGGCGCCGGTTCATAGGAGTCATTGTTCAAATCGCCCGTCAGAATACACCTTAAAGCAAGGCTGTGCTTGTCGCCCGCCGCGATAACAATAAAATCATTGCCATCCGGAACGGTACTCTGATTGGCATCATTTTTCACCCAGCCGAAAATCTGCCCGGCATACGCAGGGGTAGAAAATATCATCGCCCAAAGAAAGCCGGCTGAAACAGCCGTAACCCAAGAACATCCGAGGCTTTTAATAAAGCTTTGCATAGTAACATCTTTTTGCGTTTTAATCCTATTCAGCACTCTTACCAA
>CAZVXR010000257.1:0-5797 GCA_964630865.1 uncultured Pirellulales bacterium
GCCGTCGGCGCCGACCTTTTTGGCGTACTCGGTCAGTTCAATTGCCTCTGCGGTGCTGTTTGAGCCGGTGCCGGCGATAACCGGGACGCGGCCGGCGACGACATCGGTTACCAGACGGATTACTTCCTTGTGCTCTTCGTAGGACAAGGTCGGCGACTCGCCAGTTGTGCCGACGGGAACAATACCATCGGTGCCGCTTTGAATCTGGAACTCGACCAGTTCTTCAAGCGTTTTGTAATCCACTTCACCATCGTGAAACGGCGTGATTAGGGCTACCATACTGCCGTGAAACATTATTAATCTCCGAAATAAAGTTCGTATTTTCCTATTATTATCCGTTATTGGCTTTCAATCAGCCGGCGCATTTCCTTGACGGCATGGCGCATTCCGACGAGGACTGCTCTGGAAACGATGCTGTGTCCGATGTTAAATTCGCAAAGCCCTTCAATCTGGGCAACTGGTTTGATGTTCCGATAGGTCAGCCCGTGGCCGGCATGGACGATGAGTCCGGCGGTTTGGGCGATATCACGGGCATCCCGCAGGTCATTGAGGGCTTTTTCGGTCGCGGAGTCGGTTTTTGCGTTGGCATAGAAGCCTGTGTGCAGCTCTATCGCGTCGCATCCGGCTTCGGCGGAGGCGAGGATTTGTTTTTCATCCGGGGCGATAAAGGAACTGACGAGGATGCCTTTTTTGTGCATCCGTTTGACGACGGCGGCTATCCGTTTTATGTTTTTGACACATTCGAGGCCGCCTTCGGTGGTCAGTTCTGCCCGGTTTTCCGGGACGAGTGTTACCTGAGCGGGGCAGGTCTGTTCGGCGAGTTTGACGATAGGTTCGGCTAAGGACATTTCCAGATTGAACTTACAGGCGACGGTTTCCCGTAGAACCCGCACATCCCGGTCGTTAACATGGCGGCGATCCTGCCGCAAGTGGACGGTAATGCCATTGGCTCCGGCCAACTCGCATTCCATGGCGGCCCAGACCGGGTCCGGCTCATCTGCCAGGCGGGCCTGGCGAATCGTTGCTACATGGTCGATGTTGACATTCAGTAAGGCCATTTCAGACTCCCAAAAACATTTTTTTCGCATTATAGCAGGCAAAAACAGCACTTCAAGCAAATTTAGCGGCGGTTAGCAATCTGCTCCCGGCCTTCGGCTACGGGGGGAAAATGGGTTCGTTTTGGTGAAACAGGTACGCACGTATACAGGAATGCAGGAATACATGTTTGATGAGCCTGGAAATTTGGTGAATAATGGGGAAATTGGGTTCGTTTTGTTTTTTTTTGCCACAGAGGACACAGAGAAACACAGAGGGATAATGGTTTTTTTGTTTTCTTTCATGTCTGTAATCCTCCTTTTGGCCGATCCTGCCCATGCGAAAAGACATGGGCAGGGCACCCATTTCTTTGTTCTTGTTAAAGGCGAGGTTACGGGTCGCCTTGGGCGGGATTTGTCTCCCGCACTTTTTGTATTATACGAACATTAGCCGAACAATGTCAAGGGGAAAATAAAAAGAATACAGGAATAATGGATGTTGGGCATATAAAAACTTTATTTATGGCAGAAAAATGTCTTGTTATTTTGAGGCCGGTTTGTATAATTGAAGTGAGAAAATTAGAAACAGGCTAACTTGAGAATTGAAAGGCAGGGAGAAAAATATGCGAAGGATGAATGCGCGTGTTCTTTTGGCGGGGGTCGGTTTATTCTGTCTTTTTTTAAGCGGCTGTTCGTTTTCTGTGCAGGGGAAGCCAAGACCCAGGATGGGCAGCTATGCGACGTCCACGCTGGGGACGAATTTCATTGACAGCACTAATCTTGGGACCCATTGTTATGAGCATTCTCTGTTTGAGAACAATGGGATTGTCTATACGTGTCGGGGCGGGCACATTGATATTGCGCACCTTCGGATTGCTGCCGATTATACACGATACCTCTATGGCGACGTGCTAAAATGTCTTATGGATAGCAGAACAGAATTAACCTTTGGGCTGAATGTCGAGCCGTCCACTTTTTTTGTACGATTTACTTATCCTGAAAACTGGGGGTCGCTGCCGCCGGAAGAGAAGGAAAAAGCCGCGCGTGAAGTCGCTTTGGAGCTGGGGCAGTATTTTACGTTTACCATGACGACCTGGCATGAGGTTTTGACCTATTACGGCTATAAGTGTATGGCGATACTGCCGGAAGAGCCTTCGGCGTTTTCGTGGGAAGATATCTACTCCAACCTGTTGGGTACGCGGCTCAGCGCTCGGGCAATTGAGGATAAAGACCGCGGATACAATAAGGCGATGACGCGGCTAATCAAGGAAGAACTTGACGCCCTCCAGATACAATCCGCAAAAACTGCTCACGATGTGTCCGAGAAAATGAGAGGCACATGGTTTGAGGGTTTTGTTTTGATTGACATGAAAAAACGGAATCTTGATATTGGTACAGATGATGGTTTCGTTACGCCGTCCCTTGTTCCCGGCGTTTGTGGAAACCCGGAGCCTCAATCTTATCCTGCTCCCACGCTTGAGGCATTCAATCGGTACGGATTTACGATGCGGTTTGAAATTGAACCGAAGGAGTTTGAAGGGGGTAAAATATTAAGCATTATTTACCCCGATGGCTGCGGAAAAAAAATTCAGCTTGCTCACGACTTGCCGCTGATCGTCGAACACATCAAAGAAGATCATGCCAGGGAAAAGTAGTAGCGAGTCTGCCTGGAATCTATTGGCCGCAGTGGGTTTTGTGGCGGTCGAGGATTTCGCCGCGGAGACTGATGGTAATGTCTTCATAATCCATCGGAATGCCTGCCTGGCGGATGGCCGCTTCGGCCATGCGGATAGTGCCGCTACAGCAGGGAACTTCCATGTGGACGACGGTTAAGCTCCTGAGCTGATTGTGCTGGATAATCAGTGCCAGTTTATCGACATAGGGGCTGCAATCGTCTAATTTTGGGCAGAGGATGGCGATGCTGTGGTCTTTGAGCAGGGTCTGGTGGAAATCGCCCATCGCAAAGGGTACGCAGTCGGCGGCCAGCAGCAGGTCTGAATTGGCAAAATACGGCGCCATCGGTGAGACCAGCTTTAACTGTACTGGCCACTGGCCCAATTGTGACTGGGCTGGTGCGAATGTTTCGCCTGTGACAGCGGCTTTTTTTTCGAGACTCTGCGCCCGCATTCCCGGACAGACGAAGCCGCTGTCGGCGGGTTTTGGCGGAGATTTCATCTTTGCCAGATGCGCGTGCGTCGCCTTTTCGTCGAATGCCGCCGCGTCGCGCTGTTCGACGGTAATGGCGTCCTGCGGGCAATGTCCCAGACACGCGCCAAGGCCGTCGCAATAGACCTCGCTGACCAATTTAGCTTTGCCATCGATCATCTGGATTGCGCCTTCGGCACAGGCGCTGACGCACAGGCCGCAGCCGTTGCATTTATTTTCGTCGATTTTAACGATATTTCGTTTTGCCATGATTGCTCTCTGTTTTTATTACTTATAAATTTCTATTTCTGGTATTGAATTATCCATTCCGTGGAAGGCAATTGGAGTTTGACCTCTTTGTGCTCTTTTGTAAGTTTTCCTTTTTCTTCGGCGAGTTTTCCGCCGAAGAGGATTTTATAGGCGCTGCACTTATCCAGGCCGACGGCCTTGAGGTATGCTTCGGTCCGGACTTTTATCGAAATAATATTTTTCACTTTGCCGTCCTTGATGACGGGGTATCGCATTGCAATCAGGGGCGGCTGAATAATGCTTACATGGCCTGGTTCGCTGAGCTGCGGCGCGGGCTTTTCCTGCATCATTTTATAGAAATTTTTGAGTTCCTTGACGTTTTTAAGGTCAAATCCACGGGCAATAAAATGGCTTGGATAATAAACCTGGGTAATTACCCAATCCGGGCTAGCAAGCCAGCCGCCGTAAAATCCCTTGGTGCTCTCGGCGACAGGTTTCATGATTTTCCGATAAGTATCATAGCCGGGGTCTTTTTGTGCCGCGCTGCCCAGCTTATCGAACAGGTCGGTAAAATAGGCAATCGTTTTGTTTCCAACCGGGTCATTATTCGGATCACTGCTGTAGATCGGCGTTTGCTCGCCGATAGCATTTACGGCAATCATCAGCAATAACAGCGCAATACATATTTTCATGTTTAATCGCCTTTCTCGGCAGGCAGTTTCTGTCCGGTTTCAATCGTCAGTGTTCCGTTGCCGCAGTCGTTGCATTTGCTTTTGTCAATTTTGAATACTTCGTATTGCAAAAATCTCTTTCTGTTTTTATTTGCAGCAATTGCAGGAGTAATATTTTTTGACATAGTCTGCAAACTTTATCGTTCCTCTTTTTGGGGTCAGCAAATTGTGCGTTGAGGTAAAAAGCAGCAGGTGACCCATCGCATAGTATTTGTGCGAGAACGGCTTTATCAGTGCAAGTGTGAATTTGCAAAGCCATCCGGGTACACTTACTATCTTAAGCTTTTTGTCCATCGCGTCGGCGCAAATCCGGCAGGCATCGACCCAGCTTAGGTCTTCGGGTCCGCCGACTTCGATTATTTTGTTGTCTAATTTCAATGTATCCTCGACCATAATTTCGGCCAGTTCTGCGATGGAAATGGGGGTGAATTTGTTGACTCCGCCGTTGATGACATACGTTTTTTTGCTCTTTAAGCTGATTTTGCCGTAATCGGCAAGGTCTTTGTAAAATCCGCCCGAACGGAATATCAGCCAGCCGATGCCGCTTTTTTTCATTTGTTCCTCGAAGCGGTATTTGGCCTCAAATAGCGGAACGACATTGTGCCCCTGTTCTGTGCCGGCAGGCGAGATAAAGACGAATTTTTTTACGCCGTCTTTCTTTGCTTCGTTCAGGAGATTGAGATTGCCCTGATAATCGACGTCCATGTGCGTTACGTTGGCGTGAAGTCGCGTAATCCCTATGGTTGAAATAACGATATCGACACCTTTACAAGCTTCTTTAAGTTGTTCAGGTTTTGTAACATCAAGACACAGCTTTCGGGACAACGGGCTTTCGATTTGTTCAAATTCCTTATTGGAATAGACCAGCCCGTCTGGAATGATTCCTCTTTTATTCAGTGATTTGACGATCTCTTTTCCCAGTAAACCGCCGGCACCAGCGACTAAAATTTTCATAGTGAACTCCTATTTTTGATATTGGATAACCCATTCCGTGGCGGGTAATTGCAGTTTGACTTCTTTATAGTTTTTCGAGAGTTTGCCTTTTTCTTCGGCGAGCGTTCCTTTGCAGGTGATTTTGTACGCGCTGCATTTGTCCAGCCCGACCGCTTGAAGATAGTAATCGGTACGAATCATCATTGACAGGATGTTTTTGACTTTTCCATCTCTGACGACCGGATATCGCAGCGCGATCAGACGCGGCTGCATGATGCTGCCATGTCCGGGCTCACTGAGCTGCGGGGCTGGGCTATCTTTCATCATTTTGACAAATCCAGAGAGTTCTTTGACTTTTTTGAGGCTAAATCCGCGTGCCAGAAAATGGCTTGGGTGATACACCTGAACAATGGTCCAGTTCGGATCAATCAGCGTTGCGCCATAAAGTCCTTCGATATTTTCAGCAACAGATTTCATGGCTTCCCGATAGGTGTTGTATGTGGGGTCTTTCTCCGCCGCTTTGCCCAGCCCATCAAATAACGTGTTAAAATAGGCGATGGTTTTAAGTCCAACCTCGTCGTTATTAGGATCGCAGGCCGAGGTTGCGGCCTGCTCACCAAAGACGGTTGAGGCCGATATTAAAAGAACTGCCAGCAATAACCACATTACAATCTTTTTCATTTTGAGTGTCCTTTCTGTAAAATG
>CAZVXR010000258.1:0-1719 GCA_964630865.1 uncultured Pirellulales bacterium
GCACAAGAATAACGGTAACCCACACGGCACGGCGATGGACAGGTTTATCACTATAGAAAAAAAGCCCTGCAACAAGACAAGAAAATGCAATCGCAACAGGCCAGTAGTATGCGAGGTTGAATATCTGCTGAATTGAAATGCCGAGGATAAGTCCCATCGCCGCAGGGACAGCCGGACAGGACAGCAAAATCGTCTCAATTAAGGGCGGCGGGGCGACAAGCTGCTCATCCAGCCGCCGGAGCTGTTCCTGAATCGGATCGAGTTTGTGTATCCGCATCGATGCCGTACTCCTTCACTCACGGCCGCATCCGTCTAATTTTTGGGTTCGATTCGCTCCCGGTTGCCCATATAAGGCCGCAGCACCTTCGGAATGGTAATCGAACCGTCGGCGTTCTGATAAAGCTCCATAATGGGTATCAGGACACGCGGCGAAGCGATAACGGTATTATTCAGCGTGTGGCAGAACAGATTTTTCTTCTGCTCGGATTTATATCGTAAATTCAGCCGGCGTGCCTGGAATTCATAGAATCGGCTTGCAGAATGCGTTTCGCCGTAGCTTTTACGCGAAGGCATCCAGGTTTCAATGTCGAATTTCTGGACTTGCCCTCGGCCAAGGTCGCCGGTGCAGACATTGACCACGCGGTAGGGCAGCTCGAGAGCCTGCAGGACAGCCTCGGAATTAGCGAGAATTTCCTGATGATATTGGCGGCTTTTTTCTTCATCGTTTTCGCAGATCACCATCTGTTCGACTTTGTCAAATTGGTGGATGCGGTACAGGCCGTAGGTATCTTTGCCCGCAGCGCCCGCTTCCCTGCGGAAACAGGAGCTTAACGCTACAAACTTGACGGGAAGCTGTTTTTCGGCCAGAATTTCGCCCATATAATACGCCGTCAGCGGTACTTCCGCTGTCCCTGCCAGATTCAGTTCATCACGTTCCATTTGATAGGTCTGCTCTTCAGAGCCGGGGAAATAGCCTGTTCCACGCATTGCCTCATTACGCATCAGAAGCGGCACAACCATCGGCGTATAACCTCGTCCAACCATAAAATCCATCGCAAAGTTCATTACCGCCCGGTGGAGAAGGGCCCCGTCACCTTTGAGGAAATAGTTGCGTGTGCCGGCCAGTTTAACACCGCGTTCCATGTCGATCATATCCAGCAATTGCCCTAATTGAATATGGTCTTTGGGATCAAAATCAAACTTGCGAACTTCGCCGTTTTTGTACATCTCGACATTCTGGGTGTCGTCAAGACCATACGGCACTTCCGGCGCCGGCGGCTGAGGAACTTGCAGCATCAGGGCGTCAAATTCCGGCTGGAGGGTTTTAAACTGCTCATTGATGGCAGCTTCTTTTTCTTTCAACTTAGCCATTTCGGCCAAAACCTGCTGCTTCTGTTCACCCTGAAGCTTCGGGACTTCCTTGCCGATGCGATTTTTCTCCGTAGCAATATCCTGCAGGATTTGCTTGGCCGACAGAATCTTGCTGTCTAAGTCCAGCAGCCGGTCGATATCAACGTCAAACCGTTTAGCCTTCGCCCCATCCTTGTACAGTTGCGTATTTTCCCGAACGTGCTTAATATCGATCATGGAAAGTCCCTTTCGAAAGCCGTTGTGCAAATAATGGTATTAGTCCTGAAACCGTTTGATAATCACAACATTATTTTGTCCGCCAAATCCAAAAGACTCATTTAATGCCACGTCAACTTTGGCTTTGCGGGG
>CAZVXR010000259.1:0-11866 GCA_964630865.1 uncultured Pirellulales bacterium
TGTCAATATGCTCCAGCCAACTGGAAAGCTGAATGGGGGTAACGACAGCCGGTTTGGAGTTGACATCCCCCGGCAGAGGTAGATTTTGGTCATTGACAACGGGTAATGTGTTGGGTTCTACCGGCGACGGTTTGATATAGACATACTTGGTAATAATAACCGGATTTTGTGTGTTCATCTGTCCGGGTTTAACGCAATCGGGACGAAACGCAACCAGCGCAGGAGCGATAAAAACCAATGCCGCAACCATGGGAACTGCAAAAACTATCGCATAGTAAACATTCGGCCAGGGCGGAGGCAGGAGTCGGTATTCCTTGCCGGGGCGGTTGATTACCAGCAGCAGGAACATCGGAATATCGATTAAGGCCAGCGTTATCCAGGGGTTTACATGAATCTGTCCAAAGCAGCCGCAGGATTCGGCACCAGAAATGCCTTTATAGAGCGTTACACCGATAAATCCAAAGAAAGCAAAGGTGCCGACCAGCCATGCCGCCTTGCGAAACAAGCCGCTAATCAGCCAGACACCCAGTGATAATTCCAGAGGAAGCTGCACCAGAAGAAACTCATACGATTCCCAGAGTCCATGTTCCCGCCAGCCGGGGATGCAAACATGGAGCGATTCGATGATTTTCAGGACGGCGGCAGCGATGAGCAGCAGCCCGGCGAGGGTCATCACGACTTTATTTGCGATTTTCATAAAACAAGCCCTTATTTATGGGAATCCATATCTCATAAATCCAGAATACTCATTATTTTACGTCCATAATATATCAATGTTCGGTCAGAATGCAAGGTTGCTTTAGCTATGTGAGGCTGGGCTGATTAACAAAAATTGGTATTTTGTCCAAATTCAACACTTGCAGATAAGCCTATACCTGATTACAATCAACGGCCATGGATGGTTGTAACAAAATAGAATATTATTCAGGAAAGGATTGAACGATGAAGAAATTAGCGGTTGCGGTGATGTTGGCGGGATTTGTTGTATTGTGCGGCTGTGAGAATAAGGAATTGGTCAGTTGTCAGACGGAAAACTCCCAACTGAAGGGGGAATTGGACAGAGCTAAGGCGGCGGTTGACGCCGAAACTGCCAAGGCCTCTGCGGCCGAGGCGGCGGCGGCAGCATCCAAAAAGCAAGATCAGGAAACACAGACAAAGGCGTTTAACGCAATTCGTACCATGCTGGAAAAACAGCAAAAGGTTACCGATGAGCTGAAAGCATCCGTGAAAGCCAAAGACGACGAAATCAAGGCGCTGCAGGATCAGATCGCTCAGATGAAAGCGGCGGCAACTGCGGCTCCCGTTGCGGCACCAGCTCAGAAATAGAAAAAACACGGCACAAAAAAAGGCGGATGCGATGTCCGCCTTTTTTATTGCCAATTTTCACTTTTCGATTTTCAATTCAGTTTCTTGCCAAACCCTATCCTGATAGATGCGTCAATTTAGACCTTGCAGGATTTTATCCAATTCGGCAGACTCTTCGGCAGTCAAGCCTTTCTTTTGCTCATTATTTTTTCTGGCCAACTGAAGCTCTTGTTTGGCATCGCTATTTTGCCCCAGTTTGGCTAAGGATTTGCCGAGCCGAAACCGTGTCGCAACCGACTGAGCCGAATCGGCCGGATACAAATCCAGGCAATGACGAAAATCGCTAATGGCATTTTTGTACTGCTCCATCGCCATATAAATCGCCCCGCGCGTATCGACCAGATCCGCATAGTCCGGGGCAAGCTGAAGCCCGGCATTGGCATATTCGAGCGCCTTTTGCGGATTATTCTGATTCTGGCAGACAATCCAGGATAAATTATTTGCCGCGACAACCTGCGTCGGGTCCAGCGCGAGCGTTTTTTCGTACAGTTTGGCCGCCTCGTCAAGCCGATTCTGGCTGTGATACAGCATCGCCAGCGTAAAAACCGCCTGGACGTTTTGAGAGTCTTTGGTCATCAGATTATTCAGCATCGTTTCAGCTTGCTTAGCTAAATCAACGTTTTTACTGATATCGACGCGCTGCAAAATCACACTAATAGTCATCGCAATGGAATGCTGGATTTCCCTCTTATCTGTCCCCTGCCGAAATGCATTGTCGACATCCTGGATCGCCTTACTCTGGTCGCCGGTAGCGCTGTATAGCTGCGCACAAATCAGATAGGCTCTCTCCGCTTCCTTTTCAAGCAGCATTGAACGGATCGACTCGATATCTTTCCTGGCAGGATCAAATCTGCCGAGACTAATGAGGGTCTGGCATCTCAGCATATAGGCGTCTGGCGTATTGATCGCCGCAACGAGCTTATCGCAAAGCTGGATGGCGTCATCTTTTTTGTCCTGAACCATATACAACTGCACTTTTGCCGCAACCGCCGGGATCGAATCCGGTTTGGCGGCGAGAATCTGATTGAGCAGCTCTTCGGCTCTGACGTAATCTTTTTCGCGAATCTTCATCAACCCCAAGCCCAGCATCTGACTTTGATTCTGCGGCGATTTCTGAAGCTCTTTTTCCATAATCCCGGACACGGAGGCAAGCTGTCCCTGACTGAGCAGATATTCCATTTCAAGCTGTTTGAGACGGCTATCCTGATGACCTTTAGTCGTCAGACCGGACAGAATTTCATACCCCTGACGATATTCATTGTTGCGATACATCGCCGCAATCACCGTAACGGCAACACTGACATCATCGGCATCGCGGTTCAATGCCTCTAAATAGGACTTCAAGGCAAGCTGGCGATTTGCCGACGCCTCGTGCGCCGCAGCCTGCAGCAAAAGAGATTGTTTGTCGCCAGGATAGAGACGCAGCGTTTCATCAAGTATGTCGATAATCCGGGTATAATATTTTTGCTTTTCAAATCGCGAAAACCACAGCCGTGCCTGCTCATAACGCCACTGGCGGCCCTGCGGCCCCTCAGCTTTTTTGATTTGGTCTATCCATTTCTGGAGGTTCTCGATATTCTCCGTCGTCAGTCCAAGATCGAGCAGTTTTCTCAGCAACAGGATGTTATTGGGATTTTCCTGAGCCAGTTTTTGCAGTAAGCTATAGGCCTGATCGTGCTGACCCGAAACCGCCTGAATATCCGCAATATGGATCGCCGCCTCCAGTTTTTGCTGCGGCGAGGGGACCCGATCGGCATAGTCCTGTAAAACACTGACTGCCCCTTTCGCATCGGCCTGCTGAACCAGCAGCAGCGAGAGCGTTCGGACGACATTCCAGTCTGTTTTATCCTGACTATACTTTCGCAGCAATTCAATGGCCTGCGGATTCTTATTTTCTGAAACCAAAAGCTGCGTTTCAATCAACTGTGTCCGCGATTCAGCAGGGAAATTCTTCTTCAGAATCTCAACCTGCTGCCGGGCAATCTCTGTTTTGCCCGACTGCATCGCCGCATAGAAACGCATCGCATGCATCGTCGAGGTATTCTGCAGCTCCAGCAGGGCTGAAATATCCCGCATCACCGCATCCCACGAATCATCGCTGACCTGTACGGAAGAAAGCCGCTGGATTCGGGTTTGCAGCAATTGTATCGCCGCTTCGGCACTGGTCGGATTTAATTGCAGCGCTTTTTTGAGAT
This sequence comes from uncultured Pirellulales bacterium, assembly GCA_964630865.1. Classification (GTDB taxonomy): domain Bacteria; phylum Planctomycetota; class Phycisphaerae; order Sedimentisphaerales; family Anaerohalosphaeraceae; genus Anaeroglomus. Next base: position 3,561 of record CAZVXR010000259.1, read on the forward strand.
GATCCATCGCGAAAGTCCACAGCCGCCGCTGCGACATCAATTCACCCGCAAGCAAATGCCCCCTAAATGACTCTGTCTGGTCATTTAGGAAAACACCCAAAATCTGAACCGCAGCCACTGTATCTCCGCTGCGATTGATCGCCTCGGCTGCACGGAGCACGGTATCTTCATCCTTACGCCCCAATTCCATCGTTTTACGAAAGGATTGCGCTGCAAGCGGCCAATTCTTCTCATTTTCAGCAATCACCCCCTCCAGATACGCCAGGGCACCCTCATTGGCCTGGGCCTGACGCAATTTGGCAAGACAGTCTTTCGCTCGGTCTATTTTTCGTCCGCCAAGAAATAACTCTATCGCTATCGGCATAAAATCAATCGCCCTGTCATCCATCACCTTGATTCCCTCTTCGGCGATAGAAATCATCTGCTCCGGTTTTGCTTCCACCATCGCCAGACGCCCGCGAACCATCCACATGGACAAATTTTTAGGTTCCTTGCCCTGAGCTTCATCCAGCGCCTGACGGCAGGGTTCAAACTGTCCGGCCCGAAGCCATGTTTCGGCAAGAAGCACTCTCTGGTCGGCATTTTTAAATTCACATTTGCTCGCTTTGAGCAAATCTTCGACCGCCCGCTCCTGTTTCCCATCACGAAGCCAGAAATCCGCTCGCTGGATATATGCGATTGCCGAAGCGGGGTTTTTCTCAATAGCGCTGTTTAGATACTGTTCAGACTGCGATTTGTCATTTGATTTTTGCTCGGCAATCTGAGCCAGCAGATTATACGCCGAGACCATCGTCGGATTCTGCTGCAGCAGGGTCTGCAATTGCCCGGCAGCCTTGTCATATTCTTTCTGCTGTATCAGGCAAGCAGCCAGCAGTTGACGAATCTCCGGGTCGTCTTTCTTTTCGAGAAATCGCTCGGCGACCAACTGCCCTTCTCCGGGAAGGCCGGCGGCAAGGAGATAGACGCCGATTAAATTTTTCGCCGCCTCGGCATTATCTTCCTGCCGAAGAATCGAACGATATGCATTCACCGCCTGATTGAGATTGTCCTGCTTGGTAGGAATAATGTTGAGCTGAGACTGGGCATATTTCAGCAGTACGGCCGTATCGCCAGTGTGTATGGAAAGATACTGGCCGAAATATTGGGCGGCCTCGTTCCATTTTTTCTGTTCAAACGCAGCATTACCTTGCGTTAACCCCATCTTGGCCCTGTAGGTGCGATTCCAGCCGCGCAATCCAACAACGGTCAATCCCATCACAGCCAGCGACAATAAAATAACAATTAAAAATTTCCAATTTATTCTCAGGCGAGCCATACTATTTTTCCTTTTTCAATCCTTTTTTTGTTTATCCAAACTGCGCCAGGAACTGCAGTATCAAGTGCATTACTGTTCGAACACATATTTTCAAATCCATCCAGAATGATACCTTGCGGACATATTCCATATCATAGTGTACCCACTCCTGAAAATCCATGCCAGCCTGTCGGGTGCGGGAGATTTGCCAAAGGCCCGTAATCCCCGGACGAACCGACAATCGAGCATCTCGCCAGGGCGGACAGGTGCGATTTTCCTCTTCGGGCGATGGGCGTGGACCAACGACGCTCATTTGCCCCATCAAGACATTGATAAACTGGGGAATCTCATCGATGCAGGTATTCCGTAAAAATTTGCCGACGCCGGTAATACGGGGGTCATCTAAAATTTTAAATTGCGGACCATCGACCTGATTGACAACCCGAAGCCGATCCTGAAGCGCATCGGCACGGAGAATCATCGTTCGGAATTTCAGACAGTCAAAATCTTTGCCGTAAATACCCTGACGTCTGGCACGATAAAACAGGGGTCCAGGAGAGGTAATCTCTATCGCGACAAAGACCATCAAAAAGATCGGCAGACAGATCGTTAGAACCACCAGCGAAAATAAAATATCCAAGATGCGTTTTCCAGTATGGATATACGACCAGCGATGCCAGCGGCGAAACGCCTGCGAAACGCCTGGGGAAGTTTTTTTGTCATTCGGCTTCCGTCCGCCGGTTAAAAATGAATCGATGTCCTGCTGCTTCCAGAAGACCTGATTTTTTATCACACACTTGGCAGGCACGGCAACCTCCGGGCCAATGACTGCATTTTTGATCACGGCGCCGGCTCCAATTGCAGCGCCGCGACAAACAATTGCAGGTCCCGCCAAAATAACGTCCGCCGCAATCTTGGCCTGGCCATCACAGAGAACATTTCCAAAAACCCGAACCGAAGCATTCGGCATCGACGGTTTTTTGTCTGCAAAGTCCTCCAATGCTTCTTCGGTCAACACGGACAGCAAGCCGCTTTCGCTGCTCAGATCGATCACATTTCCGCCCGTTTCCAGATAAAAGGGAGCTTTGCCGTCCTGGGGAATTGCACTTAACCACTCCTGAAATGTCTCCCCATTGCACTCCATTTTCGACTGGACAAACAGATCCTTGCGAATAAGCAGGTGATGCGGCCAGTCCGTCATTTCGGAAACCGGCTCGCTGATGCTGGCATAAGGACGGCTAATTCCAACAAGGCTAACACCTTCGACAACGCGAGGCGTTTCAGAAAATGCCGTCAGCCGGGATACCACTCGAACCGCAATGACATCCGCATTCGCATAACGGATAATGTCCCGAAACACCGATGATGAAATATCCGTACAGAACCGGCCATGATGAATCAGCACATAGTCCAAGTCGAAATCGTGAACCTTTGCCGAATCGAAAATCAACGGCTTGATGCGAGAGGCAAGCGACGCTGTTTTGAAAATCCGCGGCGGAATCAATATGCGCAGAGACTGCCAGTGCTGACGATACTGCAGTTTGAGCAACTCATCCCACACAATATCGGCGGCCAAAGAGGGGGCAAACAGTCCCTCCAAGAACCCGGATTGCCCATCGTGCGATATTTCAGGATAGATCAAAAGCTGCATATTTGGGTGATTTCCAAATTATGTTTTAGAAGGCAAATGCTCGTTATCTTTATCAGAATCATAGGACAGCAGCAAGTTTTCTGACTGTTTTTTCTCGGCTTTTCGTTCTTCGGGTTTCCGCTGATAGCCCTGCGAATAGCCATAGCCATACCCATAGCGGCGGTAATTCTGGTGTACCCTGACATTATTAACTACCGTTCCTAAAATTTTAATTCCGGCCTGACTAATGCGATCCATGGCCTGCTTGATTTCAGGATGCGACGTTTTGTCGAGGAAGCAGACCATCACTACACCGTCGGCCATCTTGCCCCATAACAGGGCGTCGGCAAACGCCAGTACCGGCGGCGTATCAATCACCACAACATCAAAATGATTCGCTAAATCCCGAATCCGCTCCACGGTCGTCTTTTGCCCGAGAAGATCGCCCGCATCCGAAGCGTTTCTTTCGTCTGAGGCGAGAATGGAAAGCCCATCCCCATTGAGACTAACCAGAACCTTATTGAGGTCTGCGCCAAAAAGATAATCCTGCAAACCCCGGCTGCATTCAGCCAGATTCAGTCGATAGGATACATCCGGTTTTCGCAGGTCACCGTCTATCAGAAGTGTTTTTTTGCCGGACCGGGCAAAACTGGTAGCTAAGTTGATGGAAAACGTTGTTTTGCCGTCGCCTTTGCCGGCACTGCTGACGGCGATAATTTTATGCTCATCTCCAACCAGAAGCGACAAGTTAGCTCGGATCGTCTGAAAATCATCCACCAACTGCTGACCGAGGAGTTTTTGGCTGATTTCACTCGGATTGGTCGTTGTACCGATAATCCGGACACCGATCCGGCGAACCATTTCATCCGGGGCGTGCACCCGCCTGTCCAATTTTTCCAACAGAAACGCCAGGCCAAAACTTAAGGCAAATGCACCAAACACAGCGCCGCCTGCGATTTTCTTTCGTTTTCCTTCCGCCGGAATGCTGCTGGACATGGAAAAAATTGAAATTCGCGCAGGTCGCTTGCTTTCAATAACCAGTTGCTGGATACGCTGTGTTACATCGCTAAATCTTGCCTTGGTCTGGGCGAGCTGTTCTTTTTCGTCGTCGATATTAAACTGCCGGCGTCCGATATTGATCGTCGCAGTGTCCTGCTGATTGATTTTTTCGGTCAATTTTTTTTCATATTCATTCACCTGCAGCAATTCAGCCTGCACTTCAGCAACCCGCTGCTGCTGCGACCGCTGCTGCTGGATCTGCAAATCTTGTTCAACCTGATCAGAGACTTCTTTGAGCTTGGCATCATACCGCTGCTGGAGCTTTTGTAGCATTTCCTGCCGCCGAACCAGCTCGGGGTGCGTTTCCAGCATATTCTGCTGGCCGGTAGCGACCAGGTCTTCGTAGCGGCGAATATCGACCAGCAGGGCCTGAACTGCCGGATCCGACTGGATAATAGTATTTTTGCGGCTAAGCAGTTCCATTGACAGCAGAGCGTTCGGTTCGTTATTTTTCTGCATCTGAAGCTGGCTTTCGAGCGCCATCTTGCGAATACTGGCCGTAATCAGCTCTTTCTGCAGACTGGCGACCTGGTCTAACATCATCTGCTGTCGCGGCGTTAATTCACTGGAGCCGAATTCACTGACTAAGCGGCGGATTGTCTCCTGCTGGCTTTCCATTTTGGTTTGTAAATTTTTGCGTTCCTGCTCCAGATTGGTCAGCTTGGTATCTTCGCCTTCTTTTTCATAGCCCACAGAGACCACTTTGTAATTTTGGATAATGGAATTGAGAATCATTTCCGCCTGAGCGGCATACTGAGCAGGACCAGTCATTTCCAAAACAATTAAATTGTTATTTCTTTGCGGCTCAATCGTGATTGCCCCTCTGGCAACCGCCTCGCGCAATCGCATCCGATAATCGGTTACGCCTTCAAAAAACTTCAACTGCTTATTGTACAGCTCATCAGCAACGCGATTGAGGACCACATCGCTGGCCATCATCACCGCCTGCGTATTTTTGAACGCCTCATAATTAGGAAGCGGTCTTTCGGAATCTGAATCGCTATAGAGAATCGCCTGAATGATGGGGGCGATTTCGACCGCAGCAGTGGTTTTGTATTGTTTGTCGAGCAAAAAAAACGCTCCGGCAACCCCGCCAACAGCAATCGGCAGAAAAACAGAAAGAATCAAAACCCACCTTCGGGTCAGCAGCCCTACGATATCAAATCCCCCATCCTGCTGGGGAACAGATGAAGTCCCGCCGCCTTCGTACTGGACGATTTGCGAATTATCAAATTCAAAATTAGAACCGGGTATTTCATTCATTATATTAGTCTTTCTCATTTCGATAAATCATCTCTAACGCAGCCTGGGCTGCCGGCGGAGCCTGATAGAAGAGCCGCCTGAACAGCCATAACTGGCCGACAATTAAAAGCAAAGCGAGCGGCATCATCGCCAATCCACCGTAATCGTGAAACGCCTTTTCCCATTTCTGGCTATCAAGGATCGTAAAGGCAATCGACGTCGCCGCAAGACGCAAGGTATTGCACAGCATCGCAATCGGGATGCAGGACAGCAGCAGCAGCGTTTTTTCCAGAAGCGTCCGCCTCATCGCCAAAACAACTAAGGCACAAACCATAATAAAGGCCGTCAGCATCCGAAGGCCATTACATGCCTCGGCTACCGCAACCATCGTTCCATTCAGATTAATCACATTCCCCTCGCGCAAGACATTAAACCCGAGGGTCTCTAAAACAAAAACCGCCGATGCCGTCGCCCATTCCTGCAGCGGCAAAGCAATCAGATTCTGTACTTTCCTCGGAAACGGCAGCATCAAACATAAAAAAGCCAGCACCGACCAAAGACGCAGCGTCAAAGCTAATCCGAATACCATCACAATCAGCCCAACAATAGTTAAAATCAAGGAGATATTGTCGAGGGAGCTAAACATATAATACAGGCCGAAAACCCGCATTCCCTGCGCCACTAACACAACCGCCAAGCCCAGCCAAACCGCCGGACGAATGGGGCAATCCAATAAGTCCTTGCGGCGCATCCACACAATCACGCCCGTCAGCAGCGGCACCAGCATTCCGCTGGAGTACTCATCACTGCTGGTCCAGATTTTCACCAGGCCGCGCAAGGTGGGAATCCAGTACAGAGCCACCACCCCGCACAGCAGGGCAAGGCATCCGGCAACCATCGCTGCTTTCCCTGTACGGGTATTTAGGCACTCCGCTATCGTATTTTTCGGCTCAGAGGTCATCGCACTAAAGCTATTTATCAGACACACCAGCCTGTTTTTTATATTTCCAACCAGACCCGGCGCGCAAGCAAGCAGGCTATCCCTGCAAACCGAATCGACTTTAACTGCTTTTCCGGCATCGACTAAGGAGTTTTCCACCCGACATCGCATGCCTATTTGGGCATCCTGCCAGAGGACACTTTCGCTGATAAACGCCCCTGCCGCAACCGAACACCCCGGCCCTAAAACTACAGGGCCAATCAGCACCACGTTGTCGGCAACACGGGCATTGCGTCCGATAACAACAGGTCCTAACAGCTTGGCAGAGGGGGCAACCTGAGCCGTTTCGCATATCACATTTTGCTTCGGATTGTTTTGCACATCATTCAATATAACATCTATATACTCTCGCCAATTGCGAAAACTTGCCGCAGACGAACGAAATGGCGCAGCATACACTTTTTTATCCGCGCGCACCAAAGCAGGAACCAATCCCTCTTTCAGATCAAAATATCCCACTTCGGGAACATATTTTACGATTGCCGGTTCACACATATACAGCGGAGCCGCATTGAAAAGCACCCGACCGTCGGGGCCGGGATAAAAAAACAGGGTTACTTGGGCCTCCCCTTTGTCGTGCTCGGCCATCAATTCGGCAATGTCTGGAACTGGGACAAACATGGATTGAAAAACCATCAATATCTCATCTTTTTCCGGACTTAATACATCTCTTAGGCAACCTGCGGTACCCCGCGGCAAGATTTCCACCCGATACTCTACTTCCACAGAGTCCGGCAAGTTCACAGCCTTTTGAAGCTCTTGTACCCGTCCTTCATAACAAACCACAAACCGGCGAACTCCCTGATGCGATATTCCCTCAATCATATATTGCAGAGCAGGCTTATCGACAATCGGCCACAGGGCACGGTTCAGTCTGCTGGCAACCGGACACCGTCCAAAATCGTGGCCGCCAACGAGAATCACCGCTTTGATTTGCTCTATACTATAATTGTTTGCCTTCATGGCTATTTCTGTTTATTCCTGACTTCCTGAATCACCAGTTCGAGGGTCTGTTCCAGCCCATACTGCGGCTGGTAACCTATTAGTTTTTTAATACGCTCCAAACAGGGTACACGACGAAACATATCGTCAAATGGCTTACCATAAGCCTGTTCGTAAGACATAAATTTCTTTTCGCTTTTACTTTGGGTTAGTCCGATAACGACATCCGCAAGCTGTTCCATCGTTACTTCCCGGTCGGTACCCAGATTATAGACCTGGCCCGACGAGTCCGGATGAACCATCAATTGGCCTAATGCCCGCACCACATCATAGACACAACAGAAACATCGGCTTTGCTGGCCTGTACCATAAATTTCTATGGGTTCGTTACGCAACGCTTTTTCGACAAATCGGGGAACAACCATCCCATATTGTCCGGTTTGGCGAGGGCCTACTGTGTTAAATAGGCGTACAATAACAACTTGTAATCCATACTGCTGACAATACGCCAAGGCGAGGAACTCATCGATCGCCTTGCTGCACGCATACGACCATCGGCTAAATCGCGTGCTGCCCAGGACGGTATCGTCATCTTCGCAGAATGGGATAGCCTCGCTTTTGCCATAGACTTCGCTGGTTGAGGCGATGAGGACTTTTTTGCGAAATTTGTTGGCTGCCGCCAGTACGACTTCGGTGCCGTGAATGTTGGTTTCAATGGTGTGGACGGGCTGTTCAACAATGAGCTTAACGCCTACGGCGGCGGCTAAATGGTAAATCATATCACATTGGGCAACCAGCATGCTCAGGGGTTGGGCATTGCGGACATCATCCTGAACAAAGCTGAATCGGGAATTGGTCCGCAAGTGCTGGATATTGCCGAGACTGCCGGTGCTGAGGTTATCTAAAGCCGCGACAGAGTGTCCCTGTTCCAGCAGAGATTCAGCCAGATGCGACCCAATAAAACCAGCACCGCCTGTGATTAATATGTTCATTTTTTAGATTCCACATTTTTGCCACAGAGTTCACAGGGAACACAGAGATAAAATTATTTTATTTAAAATTTTTGTATTCCTGCATTCCTGGGAATTCGCCCTGGTCTGGCTGGCGCTGCTTTTAAGCCTGCCCGCAGCCCGTGCGCC
>CAZVXR010000260.1:0-4549 GCA_964630865.1 uncultured Pirellulales bacterium
GATGAACGCGAACAAACACTCAATGCCATCTTGGTCGAGATGGACGGATTTGAAACCGATGACCAGGTCATCGTTATCGCTGCGACCAACAGGGCGGACATTCTGGATAAAGCCCTGACGCGGCCGGGACGTTTTGACCGACAAGTCGAAGTCCCGCTGCCGGACTTGCAGGGACGCGTCAAAATCCTGCAGATCCACGCCAAAAAAGTCCAATGCGGACCCGATGTCAATTGGGAAAGAATGGCTCGCGGCACCTCAATGTTCAGCGGAGCCGAACTGGAAGCCCTGATCAATGAAGCTGCCATTGGCGCCAGCATGCAGAATAAAGACTACGTCGAAATGGCCGACCTCGAAGAAGCCCGCGACAAAGTCCGATGGGGCCGTGCCAAACGCAGTCGCCAGATCGACGAACAGGACAAACTGATGGTCGCCTATCACGAAGCCGGACACGCTCTGATTCAGTCGATGCTCAAGGACGCCGATCCGCTGCACAAGGTCAGCATCATTTCGCGCGGACACATGGGCGGAGCAACCTTTGCTCTGCCGGAAAAAGACCGGTTGACCTACTCCCGCAAATACTGCCAGGCGCAAATGCAAATCTGTTTCGGCGGACGCATCGCCGAAGAAATGTTCTGCAACGATATTACCAGCGGAGCCCAATCCGATATCAAGCAGGCAACGACAGTCGCCCGCGCGATGATTACCTCCTGGGGTATGGGCCAGGAACTGGGCCCGATCAACTATGCCAGCGATCCTTCCGGAGAAGCCTATATGATGTACGGCGGACCGGAGTACTCGCAGAAAACCGCCGAAACCATCGATGCTGAAGTCAAAAAGCTCATCGATGCCGCCTATACGCAGGCCGCTGACCTGATGGAGACAAACCGCGATAAAGTCGAAGCCGTCGCCAAAGCCTTGCTCAAGTACGAAACCCTGGACGCCGAAGACGTCAAAGTCATTCTGTCCGGCCAGACACTGGAAAAACCCACATTGGCCGATCTGCTGGCCAAAGAACACGAAAAAAATGACACTGACAAGCCGGCTTCGAGTGAAAATCCAGAAAAGCCAAACTGATTCAAGCGGCCATAAGTCGATTTAACTTATTGCTAACACAGGAGTTGCAATTTCATTGCGACTCCTGCGTTGGACTTCTACAAAACCATGAACAACTCCACAATTTGATCGTATTAAGGGAAAGATTAGTTACTCAGGGAATATGGGCCTCTATCTAAACCACTTAAAGATAGAGGTCTTTTATGTTGGTAACCCACTCAGAAATAACAAAATTTAGGAAAGGAAATGGAAATGAAAGTCTTGTTACAATGGACAGCCATCATGATGTTTGCCATGGTATCGACCGGCTGGACTGCCGATGACAATGGCATTGAAACCCTCCGTAAAACGTCCAAGGCGTTTACCGAAGTAGCCAAGAAAGTCGTTCCCGCCGTCGTCGCAGTGCAGGTCGAGCAAACCGCCACATCCAATATGGATATGTTCGAAAACTCGCCTTTTGACGACGAATTTTTTCGCCGCTTTTTCGGACCGCAAGCCAGACCCCGCCAGCCCCAGAAAGAAAAACGTGTCGGCCAGGGGTCTGGATTTATCATCTCGGCAGATGGATATATTCTGACCAATAATCACGTCGTTGCAGAAGCCGACAAAATCACCGTCATCTTCAAAGATGGCCGCAAACTTGACGCCAAAAAAATCGGCACAGACCCCGATTCCGATGTCGCCCTGATTAAAGTAGAAGGCAAGGATTTCCCCACAATTGAACTGGGCGATTCGGACACCCTCGAAATCGGCGAATGGGTCATTGCCGTCGGCAATCCGTTCGGACTGTCTGAAACCGTAACCGTCGGTATCGTCAGCGCCAAAGGCCGGCAAATCGGCATCACCGACGGCGGCTACGAAGACTTCATCCAGACCGATGCCGCGATCAACCCCGGCAATTCCGGCGGCCCGCTGCTCGACATCGAAGGCAAAGCCATCGGCATGAATTCCGCCATCATCAGCCAGTCCGGCGGCTATATGGGCATCGGCCTGGCCGTTCCGATCAACATGGCCAAAGCCGTCAAAGAACAGCTGCTGACCCACGGCAAAGTAACCCGCGGCTATATCGGCATCACCATGAACCCTGAGGGCCTGACGCCCGAACTGGCCGAATCCTTCGGCTACAAAGGCGAAAACGGCATCCTGATTACCGAAGTCCTCGAAGAGTCCCCCGCCGCCAAAGCAGGCCTTAAACAAGGCGACATCATCACCCAACTTAACGGCAAAGAGGTCGTCAGTAATGAATCGTTCCGCAACGTCGTCTCACTGATGGCGCCAGGCGCAGAAATCAAACTGGTCATCTTCCGCGATGGCAAAGAAGAAAAATTAAACGTCGAAATCGGCTCGCTGTCCGAAAGCAAATTCGCGACCAAGACGTCTGAAGTCGGCAAGCAGCTCGGTTTGGCGATTGTCGCCATTGATTCGGACATTGCCAAGCAGTACGGCGCCAAAGGCCAGCAGGGCGTTGTCGTCGCCGAAGTAACCCCCGACAGCCCCGCCGATTACGCAGGCATCAAACCCGGCATGGTCATTCTTAAAGTCAACCGCTCCGAGGTCAACACGGTACCTGAATTCAACGAAGCCCTCAAAGAAACAGAGCAAACCAAAACCGCCCGCCTCCTCATCAAAACCGGACGAATGGCACAGTATGTGGTTTTAAAACTCAAAGACTAAAACAATTTGTAAATCTCATTGATCGCATTAAAAACGCCTGTCTGTGTTTTCACAGCCAGGCGTTTTTTGTATCTCTACTCGCCCAGCCGCCCCCCGTATGCCTCCGTCAGCCTCTTCGTAATCGCCCCAACCTTGCCCTCAGAAACCGTATGCGATTCAACCGCCGTAACGGGCAAAATGGTCATAATCACATTCGTCAAGAGCACCTCCTCTGCCGACAGCAAATCATGAATAGTCAAATCTTTTTCGGCACACTTAATACCGAGTTTCTCGGCAAGCGAAAGTACCGTCCTGCGGGCGATCCCCGGCAAAACCGGCGTCTCCAGCCGCGGCGTTACCAGCACACCATCCTGCACAAGAAACACATTGCTGATCGACCCTTCGGCCAAATAATTATCCGGCGTAAACCATAGCGACTCGGCGGCTAATTTTTCGTGTGCATGGCGCAAGGCAATCAGCCGTGCGGCATAGCTGGTTGTTTTATGTCCGCAAGTGGGATCATTAGGGTTTTGTCGAAACTCCGTCAGCGCAACGCGCACGCCCTTATCATAGTACTCTTTCGGATACGGCGTAAACTGCGTCGCGCTGATCAATAACATCCCTTTGAGACTTTCAGCCTGCGTCAGCGGCCCGCTCGACAGCGTCATCCGCATCCGCGCGTTTTTCAGGCCATTGGCTTCCAACACCTGACCAATCGCCGACTCAATTTCCCGCGGTGTATACCCAAACGGTATCGCCAATGCCTTTGCGCTGGCAATCATCCGATTGAGATGATCATCCAGCCGAAACACCTGCCCGTTGACAGCCCGCATCGTCTCAAACAAACCCATCCCATATAAATAGGAATTATCCGCAAAGCTGATCGCCGCCTTATCCGCAGGCACAATCGCATCGTTAAAAAATAGCTTATCCATAACATCCGATTCCCATGCTAACCCTATTGATTTATAGCAGTATCGCAAAATATCCCGCAAAAATCAAACCTCAAACCGACGGTTTTATTTGGCGAGCGGCGGCTTTTGTGGTATCGTAGTTGCTCTGAAAGTAAATATACCCTATATGTGGAATTTCTATGGCAAGACCAAGTCCTTTTGAACAAGTACATCTCCAATTGGGAGCCCAAATGGAGGATTATGATGGCTGGCGGCTGCCGAGCCGGTTCGGCGGTGCGGACATCGAAAACGCCGCCCTGCAAAATCACTGCGCTGCGTTTGATTTATCCGGCTTCGGGCGGATCAGCATCAAAGGCGAAGATGCATCTAAGGCTATGGAAATGCTTAGCTTAAGTCCTATTCCAGAATGGGCAAGCCAGGCCTGGGCCTGGGCGGACAACAGCCAAAAACAGTCCTGCCGAATCGCGGCATTACGGAATGAATATCTCGTACTATTAAAGCCCAACCACCAGATAGCGACAAGCCTCAAAAAAATCGCAGAAAAGAACAATCTGGATGTACAAATATCAGATATGACCGAAAAAACCGCCTTTTTGGGCTTATATGGACCCTCAGCGTACGATTCTATCAGCAAAGTACTGCCTTTTGACATTGACGATCTGGAGCCGGGAGGAGCGATGCCGGTTTCCTTTTTTATGATGAATTTGATCCTCCTGCGGGGAAGTTGGCTATCTGGCGATGGTCTGGAGCTGATATGTCCTGTATCTGTAGCCGGACTGGTCGGCGGCTCCATCGCCAAATACCGTCAAAAATACAACATCACGCCAGCAGGGATGGAATGCCTGCTGTCAGCAATGAATGCCTAATCTCTTTTGTGTGGGGTTTTTGTGGAAAATTCAATGGGGTTATGCTATAAGAAATTGCGTTTT
>CAZVXR010000261.1:0-4073 GCA_964630865.1 uncultured Pirellulales bacterium
ATCAATTTGCCCTTGGCTTTTTTTTCGGCATTAAGAATCGCCCGACATTTATTTTCATCCGTCGTCATCGGTTTTTCAGTAATGACATTGGCGCCGAAATTAAGCCCTTTGATAATGTATTCATGATGCAAAGCGTCCGGCGTGGTAACAATAATCGTATCGGGTTTGACCTCGGCCAGCAGTTTGTCGAAATTCGTCGAGATAGGACACGTCACACCCAATTTTTCTTTGGCGAAGGCAAGACGTCCGGGGTTGGAATCGCACAGACCGACAAACTCCAGTTTATCGCTAAAGTTCTTTAGCAAATCTTCACCCCAAAACCCAGACCCGCGAGATCCGGTTCCAACCAGCACAACCCTCTTTTTGCCGCTGCTGTCAAGGGCGGCAAATGCCGAATTGCCAAGTGCCAATCCGCCCAGAATCGCTGAACCGCTGTACGCCAGAAAATCTCTTCGCTTCATCATACTTTCTCCTAAAATTATGGCTTTATTGTCTTCTTTCCAAGACAACACCGCTTCAATCACAAAAAAAATTATAACACATTTATATCACTTTTCAACATGCAATTCTCAAAAACCTGGGGATCGCTTATCGTTGGGCTGTTCACAAAGCCGAAGCTCCACAGGATTTTCGGACGACCAGCTTGGGACTCAATAAAATATCCCTCGCGGGCATGTCCGGCCGGGCAATGCGCTGAACCAGAGCTTTAACGCTCTGTTCAGCCAGCAGGGCCATTAGTTGTGAAATTGTTGTCAGGGGGGGCGGCAGATATTTTGACATTGACATATCATCAAAACCCACGATGCGCATTTGCTCAGGAATCCTAATGCCCATCTCTTGAACCAACTGTACCGTAAATGCCGCAAGGATACCATTCACACAGACGATGGTGTCGCCGTCCATTTGGCGAATTATCGTTTTGGTTTTTTCCGGTTCGAGCATATCATAGACTACAGTGCAGCGGGGATCGGGTATCCTGCCGTATCCCAGCAGAGCACAGTAGTGACCAAAAAGACGTGCCTCCACAGAAGATGTTAATTTGTGATAAGCAAAATAAATCCGTCCAGCCCCTGTTTCAATCAAGTGTCGGGTAAGCAAGTACGAGACCAGATGATGATTCAGAGACACCAGGTTAAACTCGCTGCGTCGATCAGCCAAATACAAATCGCGATCCAATAAGACCACTTGCAAACCTGCTTGTCGTATCCACTGCACAATGTGCTGGTTGATGCGGCATATATCGCCGTCTCTCTCCAGCGGCATATAAAGAACGCCATCTATACGATTCTGAATCAGATACTAACATGTCTTTCGTGCTGCCCGAAGTATTTCAATGGAACGACCGGCCTTGATTGTAAAGGCCGTCATAGGTCGATAAGACCTGTATGACGCGGCAGCGCAGGGCTGCCGAACGCGGGTTATGACCTTGCGGCCACAGAGCCGCATACAAATGAAAGGACCGGTCGTTCCATATTTTCTATTATATTACGACCCCTCTGGTGTCTTAAAAAGGACGTCAGGTGGGCTATATCTGCACGGCGTTTTTGACAGGGTTGCGTTCTTTTGACACGTGCATACGAGTTGCAATGATAAGGGATTTTATGCCGCCCGCTGCGCGGGCTCTATGGGGGTGGGGGATGTTTTGAGTCCACGGGCTTACGCCGTGTGACTATTCTATAGCGCCTGCTGCGCAGGCTGAAAGCGGAAAAGGTGAATTCAAACCACAGGGTTACGTCAGCGGGGCTATTTTATTTATGGCGTCTGCTGCGTGGGCTACAAGCGGATGGGGGAATTTGACCAGCATCAATGCTGTACTCCGAACGGGCCAATATTTTGGTGGGTGGTTTTTTTATATCAATAGATTCCTACCCCGCAAGAGGATTCGGAATGACAGTGCGGGCGGTGGAGGCGAAAATTGAGTCGCTGTGAGACAGGTAAATTGGGCATTTAGGAAAAATTTCATTTATTCCAGAGAATGGTCTTGTATAGAAGGGGAAATAGTGGTATATTCGCCGGCGAAAACGGAATCGGAAAATAGAGGCTTAAGGATGAATTGGAAAGCAAAAAGAATGAAAAATAATGCAGATACGCTATTTTTTTTAACGGGTTTCGTCAAAAAAAAAACTGCCTCCTCTACTTATTCTTGGCTATGGATATGTGCTGTCGGACTCGTTGGGGCGATAGCTCTGGTATGCCCGGCCGCTGAAAAACAAGAAACAGCTATGGAGGCGAAAACGGGAATTAAGACGGAAAAGTCGTTGGCCGATGTGTTGGGCGCTACCCATGTGCGTGGCTTTTATTATCTGACCGACAAGGACTACCTCAACGAAGGGGCGGACCAGATACTGGCCATGGGCAGCCGTGTCATCAAAATCTGGTTTTATGGCAAACGTCATGAGCATCCCGAACATGTCTATCGGTTTAATAGTCATTGGCCAGCGGCTAAGAGCCTCGTCGAGGGTGCGCAACTGCCCTACTTCAAGGAGTTTTTTGGCAAACCCTTTACGACCTATATCCTCGTCGTAACCTCGCTGGGCCGTTCCAGCAAGTATTGGTACGATGGCGTAACCCAAGAGCAGGCACAGGATGAGACGCAGCAGTTCTATGAGCTGACCAAACATCTCCTGACAACCTATAAGGGGACCGGCAAGACGTTTGTCTTACAGCACTGGGAAGGCGACTGGATGACGCGAAAACACGTCGAACGGGAAACCGATCCGGATCCAAAGGTTCATCTCAATATGATTAAATGGCTCAATGCCCGGCAGGCCGGTGTGAATAAGGCTCGCCAGGAAGTTGGCTGCCACGGCGTCAATGTTTATCATGCCGTGGAAGTGAACAACATTGTACCCTCGCTGGAAAAAGGTAGGCCTAATATTGTTAATGCCGTGCTGCCTTACACCAGTGTCGATCTGGTTTCCTATTCTTCCTATGATTCCATCTTTGCGGCCAAGGATGGGCGGCCCGAATTGTTTGGTCAGTGCGTGGAGTTTATTAAGGATAATTTGCCGTCCAGTGCTGTGTTTGGCCGGGATAGTGTTTATATCGGTGAATTCGCCGTTCCAGAGAATGACCAGTTCAGCCAGAAGGATATTGAAGTTATTGTAAAAAATACCGTTGAAATCGCCCTCAAAGAGAATTGTCCGTGGATTGTCTATTGGCAGTTGTATTGTAACGAACTTAAAAATTCGCCCGAGGGAAACTTGCCTTACAATGACAGTGAGATTAAGCCCAATTATAACGAACTGATCAAAAGCAACGCGGAAGCGCGTGGCTGGTGGCTTATCCGTCAGGATGGCAGCAAGCCCTGGGTATATGATTATTTTTCTGAACTATGCAAAAAAGGGCAAAATCGATGATTTTTGTGGTGCATGATAATTGGCGCGAAAGTCTATAAAACACCGATTTATGTTTTACAGGTACTTAAATGAGAGGAATACCGTGAAAGCTCATACGATGTTGGTTTTGGTAAGTATATTTATAGCGACCATAGGGCTGGGCTGTTCATCACCACGGCCAAATACCGATGGTAGCAAAAATTGCTCCTATCATTACCCGCCGGAACCGTGCGTGACCGGCATGCTCCCCCAAGAATCAAAAAATGACCAGGTCATTTATAGAAATAAAAAGATTTCTGAGATCGTTGGCTCAACCCATACAAGATCAAATTATTATTTTGGCGACAAGGATAGCCTTAATGAAGGCGCCGACAAGCTTTTGGAGATGGGGACCAAGGTCGTCAAGGTATGGTTTTATAATCCCACAGAAATGCCGGACACAATGTACCGCTGGAATTCGCAATGGCCAAAGGCGGATTCGTTTGTCGAGGGTGCCAAGTTGCCTTACTGGAAGACGTTTTTCCATAAGCCCTTTAGTACGTATATTATGAATGTCATGTCGTTGCATATGCCGGAATATTACTGGGTTGATGGCATCAGCGAGCAGCAGATGGCCGAAGAAAAGAGGCAGTTTTATGAACTGACCAAATACTTTTTGACGGAATACCAAAATACCGGCAAGACTTTTATATTTGCCAACCATGAAGGCGATTGGCACCTTAAGCTTAGGCCTAA
>CAZVXR010000262.1:0-20894 GCA_964630865.1 uncultured Pirellulales bacterium
ATAAAATAATGAAAGACCGATCAGAATAATCAGGAAAAGACAATATACAATATCGATTGTGAACAATCCCAAGACCTGTACCTCATGGGGCTGAATGCCGATAAAATACATGAAAAAACGAGCTTCGACGGCGGGAAAAAGACCAAAGTTAATCGTGCCTGAAATAAATATAACGGCCCCGCATAATATTCGAAATTGCCGGCTGTATCGCATTTCAAAAAATTGCGCCAGTGTCATCGCCCGTGTTTGTCGATAGCGGTAAATGATCCAGCCGGACAAAGCGATGAATATGGTGATAAAGTATTGTGATAAGCTCCACCAGATGAACGAAAAGCCCGCGGCATAGTAGGCCTCGAACATCGCGACGATGGTAATTACGCCGATGCCGGCGATGCCTTCGGATACACTGAGCAGATAACGCTCCGCGCAGCGATTGGCCGAAAGAAAGTCCGCTACGTTTGTAGTATAGCGTTTTGCGCTGAGTGCGGCAATCGTCATCAGCACAATGACCATCCCGACGATACCCCAGTCAATCACAGTTAGATTCATACTCCCGCACTCCCGCCATTAAATGCCATTTGTATCCTCCTGAAAGAAGAAAAGCCCCATCCGATTTCTCAGACAGGGCTTTTTGTTTTAGTTCTTTATCGTCTTTCCCTCGATAATCTTCCACGGCAGGCCGTAGAGGTTTAGGTCGGCCATGAATGGGTCGGGGTCGAACTGTTCCATGTTGAACACGCCTTTGCCTTTCCATTTGCCTTCCATGACCATCTTGGCTCCGATCATCGCCGGGACGCCGGTGGTATAGGAGACCGCCTGCGCCTTGACTTCCTTGTAGCATTCCGCGTGGTCGCAGACATTATAAATCATCATCTGTTTGCGTTTGCCGTCTTTGAGGCCGTCGAAGATGCAGCCGATAGAGGTCTTGCCTTTGTAGTTAATCCCCAGCGAACCGGGATCGGGCAATACCGCTTTCAAAAATTGCAGCGGGACGATTTTGTGCCCTTCGTACTCCACCGGGTCGATACGGGTCATCCCGACATTTTGCAGTACGCGCAGGTGCGTGATGTACTGCTCGCCGAAGGTCATCCAGAAGCGGATGCGTTTGAGGCCTTTGATATTTTTGGCCAGCGATTCCAGTTCCTCGTGATACAGCAGATAGGATGCTTTGGGCCCGACTTCGGGGTAGTTGATGTCCTTGCGGACGCTCAGTGGGTCGATTTCAACCCACTGGCCGTTTTCCCAGTACTTACCCTTTTGCGTAATCTCGCGGATGTTGATTTCCGGGTTGAAGTTGGTGGCAAAGGGATGCCCGTGGTCGCCGGCGTTGCAATCGACGATATCGACATAGTTGATCTCATCGTAATAGTGCTTCATCGCGTATGCGCAGAACACATTGGTTACGCCCGGGTCGAACCCGCTGCCCAGCAGCGCCATAATGCCCCTGGCTTTATAGCGATCCTGATACGCCCACTGCCACTTGTATTCGAATTTGGCCTCGTCAATCGGCTCATAATTGGCGGTATCCAGATAATCAACCCCTGTTTCAAGGCAGGCGTCCATAATCGGCAAATCCTGATACGGCAGAGCCACATTCAGGACTAATTTGGGCTTATGCTTCTGAATCAGAGCCGCGACCTGCTTGGCGTCGTCGGCATCCACTTTTTCGACCGTTATTGTCCGCTTAATCCCGGCGGCGATGTCCTGGCACTTTTTCAGCGTCCGGCTGGCCAGCACGATCTCCGAAAAGACCTCCGGTGCCTGGGCGCATTTCTGCACCACCACATTGCCGACGCCGCCTGCTCCGATGATTAGAACCTTGCTCACTTTAGGCTCTCCTTTATTGTATATTGTTTATCGACAAAAATTAAAATTAACGAAGTTGCCCTAAGTATAGCAATTTCATCCCGAAAATCCAGCGAAACTGGAAAAATGCAGGGCAAACGTGTCTAAATTTTCAATAAATCAGCCTTTTATTTGCGGAGCTGTTCCCAGCAGAGGTTGGCAACATTGATGTAGTCGCTGGCGGATAGCTCTTCCGGTCGGCGATGGGGATCGACGCAGGCTTCGGCGAAGATTTCTGGCCAGCCGTGAATTTTTCCAAGGTTGCCGTCTGCGAATTTGACACAGGCTTTAAGCATTTTTCGGCGGTGCCCCATGAATAAAGTGATGCTATTCTGAAACAGTTCCATATTGTGAATCTGGGCTATTTTTTGTCGATCGCGGGTGTAGCTGACCATCGCTGAATCGACCTGCGGGCGGGGCCAGAAAACGGTTGGCGGCAGTTTGCGGAAGATATGCACGCTGCCGGTAGCAGACATCAGGATACTGAGGGTTCCATAAGCCTCGTGATTGGGCAGGGCGGCCATCCTTTCGGCGACTTCCTTTTGTACGGTAACAACCATCGCATCAGCGGCGACAGTGCCGGTGATTAAATTGGCCATCACCGCCGAGCCGCAGCCGTATGGCAGATTGGCCACCAGCAAAAACCGTCCGGGCAATTCCGCACGCGCCTGTGTTATCGCATCGAGAATCTCGGCGCCGATGGCGTTTTTGTTTTCCAGCACATCCCGATTAAACAGGTTTATATTGGAAAACGATTTCAGGTGGGCCTTGACAACTCGTGCCAAAGCCGGATCGTATTCTACGGTGATAACCTTGCCTGCCCGCTCGGCTATTGCTTCGGTCATCGAACCTGTGCCGGAGCCGACCTCAAGCACCACATCCTGACGCTGGATGTTCGCCTCGTCGATTAACAGACGCATCAAGTTCAGGTCGATCAGGAAATTTTGACCCAGCCGATGGTTCGGGGTTGTCCCAGCGCCAGCCAGCAGTCGTTCGATGTCCTGTTTAGTCTGCATGGTTTTGTCCTTTCAGCCATCTTTGTCTGCGTACATCGGCCATCTGGATTGCGACACGAATGGCTTCCTTGAAGCTGTTTTCATTGGCGACGCCGCGGCCGGCGATGTCGAATGCCGTGCCGTGTGCTGGCGAGGTGCGGATGATCGGGATGCCGAGGGTTACATTGACTGCCCGGTCGAACGCCAGCAGTTTGACGGGGATCAGTCCCTGATCGTGATACATTGCCACCACGCCGTCATATTGTCCCTGCGAGGCTTTGAGAAACAGCGTGTCGGCAGGGAACGGACCAAAGCAATCGATGCCCGCTTCTTGCGCCAGTAGAATTGCCGGACTAATAATGCGGATTTCTTCGTCACCGAATTGCCCGTTTTCGCCGGCATGCGGATTGAGCCCGCAAACCGCAATCTTCGGACGTGATATATCGAAAAATTCCTTGAGCGCATCGTTGAGCAGGTCAATCGGCTCAAAGACGCGGCCAATGGTGAATTTGTGCCGAACATCAAACAGTGCGTCGTGGATGGTTGCCAGCGCCATCTTCAGGGGACCAGCGATAAACATCATCGCCTTGCGCGGGCAACGGCAGCGGTCGGCGAATAACTCCGTATGGCCCGGCCAGCGTGCCTCGGCCAGATGCCAGCTTTCTTTGCTGATTGGCGCGGTAACTACCGCATCCAGAATTCCGGCTTTCGTTGCGTCAATGGCGTCAAAGCAAAACTCCAGCGATGCCTGCCCGGCCACCAGTGACGGCTGATGATTCCACGCCGGTACGGAATACTCATCATAGTCGGCAACGATGACTTGCCGCGGCAGGTCGCGTCCGATTTTTTCATGCGAACATCGCAGCCAGTACGGCTCGATTTCTGCTAAATCCGCGGCATATCTGAGATGCTCGTCGAGGCCGAAGATGATGAACTTCGCCCGACGGCGCAACTGCGCATCGGCGAGGGCCTTGACGACGATTTCAGGCCCGATGCCGCCGGGGTCGCCCATCGTAATGCCGATCACCGGCTCAAATTGACTGTTTAAATCCGGATTCATTGATTAGTAAATGGAAAAATAGGTTTTCATAATCCCTGCTTCTCTCAGGGCTTCTATCACTTCGAGAATTCCGATCAACCAGATAAACCACAACGCACTAAACATGTGTCTTTTGAATAGCTTCGGATTGACAATATAGTCTTCCGGTTCTGTCAGTAGCGACCACCTGGGCCAGAATTGCGGCGTTGTTTTGAAATAACCTTCATATTGCTCACTGTGTACAGTTCGCAGTTTCTCTTCCTCAAAACGGATGACATACGGATAGTACAGCATAAACGTCACCGCAATGATTATCGGGATGGTTACTGTTTCGGTTGCCAATCCGACGCCGATACCGCCAAGCATACTGAAAAAATACAATGGATTGCGACAAATTGAATAAGGTCCCGTTACCACAAGGTCTTTGGTTTTGTGTCCTGCGATATACAGCGAACACCAAAGACGTCCCAATGATGCGATGCCTGCAAGTACACAGCCGCCTAAAAAAAGGACTGCGCAAAAAATCGGCGATTCTGTTTCAAACCTGCCGCCGGAGATCAACAATAATACGATCAGAAGCCCAAAAAAAATACGGGTCAAATAGATGCGAAGCTGCTGATATGCCGCCATTTTTTTCATATTCTAAATCCTGAAATTATTGATTTCCATTCCAATTCAATTATTAGCGCCACTCTTAAAACTTCGACACTTTAGGCGGCGGAGTACAAACCAGTAGCCATCGGTCGTATTTAAGCTGGACCTGTTGAATCGTCCAGCCGGATTGGGATAAAATGTTTTTTACTTCCTGCAGATGTTTTTGTCCCTGAATCACAAAAAGATGGTCGAAAGCATCTTTCTGCATATCGGCAAGTTCAATTTCAATCGTTTGCGGAGCAATAAAAGACGGATAGGGTTCTGTCTTTCGCGTTACGTTTTCCACTTCCAGTGCATCATAGAACCAAAGGCCGTCGATCCGCTTATCCACGGCTGCAATCTCGTACTCTCCTGCGGGAAGATAGGGTCTAAGCTCCTGCCACAGCATCCGGCAATCATCGGACGAGGGAGCTGTGCCAAGAATCAGCCGTGATACCAAAAGCAGGCCAACCCAAATAAAAACGAATGATAATCGCTTGCTAATTTGTTGAAAATACGAGGAGTCGTCCAGCCGCCCCGCAAAGACCGTTTCCGGCAGCAGTCTTGCCGTTGCCAGCGCCATCGCCGGAAATACGGGCAGCACATACAAAATCAGCTTGGAGCTGGCTGAGCATAACACAATCATTGGGATAATAATCCAACAGACCAGCAGCAGGCGGGCAGGGTCGTTTCGCAGGGTTTTCCAGGCTGCCATGGACAAATATCGGCGTAACCCTTTGTCTCGACCATACCAGAGAACGCTCCATGGCAGGGTTCCCAAAAACAGCGCCAGCAAATAGATCAACGCTCCGGTTAGCCCCGGATTGCGTCCGTACCTATTGGATGCCAGCCGTCCCCAGATCATACTATCGAAAAAGTAATTTAGCGCTCCCGGCTGTTTTGCAGCGACATAGGCATACCAGCTTAGCCCCAGAATCGCAAAGAGCGCGACTCCCAAAATTGCCCAGGGCGTTAGAAAGTACCGGATGGTTTTTCGCGTCGTCAGCAGATAGACGAACATTGCCCCGCACGGAATCAGCGCCGCAGGGCCCTTGGTTAAAAATCCCAACCCGACCGCAGCACAAAGAACCATTTTCCAGAAATTGGAGGATGTCGCGTCCGGACGGACACTCTGCCAGAATGCCAGCATCGATAAGGTCGTAAAGAGTACCAGCGGCGTATCCTGTGTGGCAAATCCTGCCGCGAAGAAAGGAATGACCATCGTCGCATAAATCAGTCCTGCCCAAAATCCCTCGCTGGATTTACCCGACATTTCCTTACCCAATCTATAAACCAGAAAGATTGTCAGGGCAAAACAAAGTCCGCCGAAAGCCCGCACCGCAAATTCACTGTGGCCGAATAATTTCAATCCCGCGATCATTCCCCAGTAGAGCATGGGCGGCTTATCGAGAAAGATTTCTTCGCCCAGCCTGGGAATCATATATTGTCCCTGCTGAGTCATCAGTAAGGCGATGGGAGCATAATAGCCCTCATCCGGCTGCCAGATGGCGCGGATGCCCTGAAAGCAGAACGCCATAACTAATACTAAAAGGACAAAAAGAATAACCAAGGTTTGTTTCATGTAATGGCATCCATTCCTATAGCAAGCGGGAAGCTCAAAAGCCCAACGCTTTGAGTTTGTCCTCAGTTAGATTTGATTTATTTGGCAGGATTTTTTCCAATTGCTTTCGCACGGCTTTAATCAGGATGTCGGTTTCGATGTTGACCGCGTCGCCGATTTTGGATTGCCCCCAGAGGGTACGCGACAGGGTTTCGGGGATTATCGCCGTTGAAAAGGTTGTGCCGGCTATCGAAGCAACCGTCAGGCTGATGCCATCCAGCGCTATCGAGCCTTTGACGATGATCTCATCCAGCAATTCTTTCGGCGGCTCAACCGTAAAGACGGCAAAGTCGCCCTGTTTTTGGATAGATACGATTTTGCCGACACCGTCGATGTGGCCTTGTACGACATGGCCGCCAAATCGCCCGCCCGCCGGCATCGCCCGCTCCAGATTGACCCGCCCGCCGGTGCGAATGGTTTTCAGCGTGGTTCGGCTCAGCGATTCGCCGCTAACGTCAAACTGGGCAATCTCGCCGGAAAGTGCCGTAACCGTCAGGCACACGCCATTAACCGCAATGCTGTCGCCGAGCTTTGTCCCTTCGGCGACCATCTCAAGGCGTACCCCCAGTGTCATCCCGCCCGCTCTGGGCGAAACCGACACGACCGAACCAATAGTTTCAATAATCCCTGTGAACATAAGCTCTTAACCACTCAACGAATACCTTGCCGAAGCTTCTTATGTCCACATTGTACAGCCGCGAACATCGAAATTCCAACTAAAAATACACGACATAACAATCCCACTTTCTCCCGTACTACTCCCCAAATGGGTTCGTTTTGTAAAAAACAGCTTACAGCAGACAGCGGACAGCGGGCAGCCAAAAGGAATTGGGTTCGTTTTGGAAAAACAGGTATGCAAGTATGCAGGAATGCAGGTATACATGTTTTGATGACCCCTGAAATTTGCTGAAAAATGGGGAAATTGGGTTCGTTTTGCGAAAATAGCTTCCAGCGGCCGGCAACCAGCTTCCAGCAGAAATTGGGTTCGTTTTGTTTTTTTTGTATTCTTTCATTCCTGTATTCCTCCTTTTTAATGTCCGGTTTACCCTTTATGCGGGATTTCTCCCCGCACCTATGAGACCTATATACGAACATAATACGAACGAGTTCGGAAATTTATTTCAAATTTTTTTTGACGGGATTTACAGGATAAACAGGATAGAGAAGCCACAGATAGTACTGATAGACAATAGCCGATAGCCGGTAGTCAATAGGGTTGGATAAATTAAAGATCAAAGTGCAAAAAGCAAAATGACAATGTAAAAATCAAAAATATTCCGCGTGGGCGGAGCCCACCCTACGAAAATTTTGCCCACCCTACCCGGCTGAATAAGGAATGCCTGCGAAAGAATTTTACCAGCTTAAAAGCTGGACTCAGAACAAATTATAAAATCGTCCGCGTAGACATAGCTTAATCTACCGAGCTAAACGCTTATAAATTAATCCCAATGCCAACAGAATAATCGTCCACTCGACTAACAATAACGCCCAAAAAATTCGTGAGCCATTCCAAGTTGGTGTCAAGAAAAAGCTGTAATAAATTTGGCCAGAACGTATAAAAGGTGGGAATAACCAAGTAGCAAGAAAGAAAAAAGCCGTAAACAACAAAATTGCTTTTTGCGGATTATTATATATCCATCGAAAGAATTTTTTCAAAACAGTATATGACACTATTAAAAGACCTGCTCCCAAAAAGAGGGGGGAAATTAAAAAACCAAGGAAGCTATAATCAGCATATTTCCTCCTTAACATCGCCTCTTTACTACCACAAGCATCGATCAATAATTGAAATGCCATTTTTTCATCTTCCTCTCTGAAATGATCCTCGCCCCTATTGTTTGTCCATTTGTTTTTACAAATTGACTATACTTTAACCATTTTGGATTCGAAATATTTTCAGATTTGACATTTAGATAGATTGAAAGGCCAATAGTTAAGGCAAACAATACAAATAAGGTTAGAGACGTATATTTTCTTAATTTACTCATTTTGCCTCCTTTCCAAATATACTTTAGTTGGTATATACTTCGGCTCTTTGGGGTTGGCACCTTAATCCCGCTTGCCATACTATTGCCTCTATCAATATCTCGTACTTGACAACCTTGTTATCGGACCACAAGAACAAAAAAGAACAATCATCTAAATAGACGCTACCGACTATTCCCTCTTTGTATTACCCAAAATGCAATTCAATAATTTCCTTGTCCGTCAGTTCGTGGTCGCGGGGGACGCTTTGGCCGTCGTGGACGGTGGCTGAGTGCCAGGCGCGGGCGGTTTTGAGTGATTCGGCCAATTGCCGGTGGATGTGGTACGCCAGATCATGCACGGTCGAACCTGTCGGCAGTGTGAATGGGTCTTTCATATCCGGCTCCTTGCCGGGCTTTTTGGCGTAGATGCGGACGACATTGAGCAGTTCAAAACATCGTTTGGTAAATGCCGCCAGCCCATCGCCGGTTTTGGTGCTGATTTCGATATATTCAAACGGCCGCTCGGCCAGTTCCTTGAGCGTATCGAGCGTTCCGACGGGAGCAATATCAGTTTTGGTTGCGACAACAAAGGCCGGGCGGGCCAGATGTACCCATTCGGCATCTTTTTCGGTATCCAGCGGTATCAGCAGTTTGTGCGAATCCAGATACTTGATGCACACATCCAATTGTTCCAGAACATCGCCTGAAAGGTCGATGACCAGCGCTACAATATCCGCACTGCGCAGGGCGTTGACCATCCCCGTCGGCGCAAAATCGGCGGTAATCGGCGGTGTATCTACCAATTGAATACTCACATCCTCATGTTTCATCATCCCCGGCACCGGCTTATCGGTGGCAAACGGATAGTCGGCGACATTGACGTGGGCATTGGTAAGATGGGCAACGATGGAGCTTTTGCCGCTATTGGGCATCCCGACCAAGACCACCTGCCCGGCTCCGCTATGGGGGATATGAAAGACATCGACGTGTTTGGCTGCGCCTTTTTTGCCGCCGCCGGATTCGAGCAGGGCCTTAAGTTTGCTCATTTTGCGTTTGAGATCGCCCTGCAAGCCCTCGGTTGCTTTGTGTTTGGGGATGACACGCAGCATTTCTTCCAGCGCTTCGAGTTTTTCCTCCTCGGTTGTCGCGCTGCGGTACCAGTCTTCGGCTTTTTTGTAATCCGGAGTCAGATTTGCGGCCATAGTTTATATTCCCAGCGACACGGTGTTACTATTTAATCACATTTTATAAGAATTGCTCGCGATTGTTATTTTTGATTGCGTCAAGCAGCTCTTTGAGATGTTCGGCCTGCTCGATCGGACAAATCAATGTGGCGTCTTTGCTGTGGGCGACAATCATTTTTTCAACGCCAATCAGCGCAATCAGATGCCCTTTTTCCTCGGTAACGACAATATTGCCTTTGCTGCTGAGCAGTTCGATGTGTTCGGCAACAACGGTGTTTTGATTACTGTCCGAGCCGAGAATATCCCGCAGCGCTGAAAAGGAACCCAGATCCATCCAGCGACAGTCCAGTCCAATGCCGTAGACGTGCGGAGCTTTTTCCATCACCGCATAATCAATGCTGATTTTGGGGAGTTTTGGAAACCATTCTTCAAGCGTCTTTTGCTGGTTTTCCTTTCCCCAGGCTGCACGAATTTTTGCAAGTGGCTCAACGCTGCCGGGCAAAAACGTCTTGAGATGATTTAAGATGGTCTCGCACCGCCATACAAACAGGCCCGCGTTCCAAAGATAGCCGCCATCGCGGAGATATTGTGCGGCGGTTGCTTCGTCGGGTTTTTCTTTGAATGCCTCTATCGCATGGACTTTCTCTTTCGATGCGGCGCAGGGTTTTACGGCTCCGAATTTCAGATAGCCGAATTGTGTGCTTGGAAATACAGGCTTAACGCCGAAGGTTATCGATGCTTCCGGATTTTCAGCAATAAAAGTAATCGCCGCGGCGAGAGCCTGTCTGAATTTTTCGGCCGGCTCAAGCAGTTGGTCGGCGGTTACGACCGCCATAGTCGCCTCCGGGTCGCGCTGATGCAGAATGGTTGCTGCCAGACCAATTGCGCTGGCGGTATCGCGTACCGCCGGTTCGGCGACGATATTTTCCTTCGGCAATTCGCTTAGATCGGCGCGAACCATCTCGACATAATCGGCATTGGTCAACACGAGAATGTTCGCAGGTTCAAAAATGCCCTGAAGCCGTTCAAAGCATTTGCGCAGCAGGGTTTGTCCCTCGATCAACTTAAGTACCTGCTTGGGTTTTTTCTGACGGCTTAATGGCCACAGCCGCTTGCCGGAACCGCCCGCCATAATCACTGCATAATTCATTTTTCACAACCTTTTGTCTGATTAAGTTCCACTATTGAGCGGTCACACATCCTTTTTTGAGAATAATATTCGCATAGAGAGCCGATTCGCCGGTCGCGATTACGGCGTATGCGCGCCTGGCTCTTTCATAAAAATCAAGTCGTTCGACCTCTTGAAAGTCTTCGAATTTTTCGCCGCTGGCTTTGAGAATTTTGCGGTAGGTGTTCCAGATGGGCGTTTTGACAGTATCGCCCGGGACAACCTGCATCAGGGCAACCGGTTTTTCAACGTATGGATCCAGAGGGAAAACACTGAGAATAGCCTGAAGAATTGGGGGAACGCCGTGTCCATCCAGGCGAACCAGCCGCTGGGCGATAGATGCTGCCGGAAAATTACCGTCGGCAATCACCAATTCATCTCCATGCCCCATTTCCATCAGAATTTTCAGCAATTCTGGGCTCAATATGCTGGGTATTCCTTTTAGCATAATCTTTATCCTAAATTATAGTTAATCGCATCACTCTTGCTGTAAAAAGTGATATCCATACAATTGATAGGGTAAGTCGGGAGCTGCCGCGGTTATTTAATTTGTGATTTGGTAATCTCAAGCAGTTCAAAATGCAACTCGCCGCGAGGTACGGTTACTGAGAATTTATCGCCGACGGTAAGACCAATCAGGGCGTCGCCGATTGGCGAGAGGATTGAAATACTGTCATCGGTAAGGTCCGAATCGTATGGTCCAAGCAATTGATAAACGGTCTTGCTCTGGGTCTTTAAGTCCAGCAATTTTACCACCGTGCCAAAGCCGGCCTTGTCGCATGGAACCTGCGTACAGTCAATAATCTTTGAATAGTTTAGTTTGCCCCGGATTTCTCCGAGACGACCTTCAAGAAAACCAAGCTGCTGGCGGCCATAAATATATTCGCCATTTTCTTTTAAATCACCTTGCTCACGAGCCTCGGCAACCCGTTGTCTTACCACGACCACTTCCTTTTCCAACTCGCTTAGTTCCTCTTTAAGCTTATCATAGCTCGTCTGAGAAATCGGCATTATGTCTTGCATTCGAACCTATCTCCATATATTGGTAACTAGTTATGGTTTCTGAAAACTGCGTATGATAACAAATTGTTACACCTCTGTAAACTTGTTTTTCGCTTCAGAAGCAACCTAATACCACAGTGCCGCATCGTTCGAAGTACCGGGCTTCTGAAATTTGGCGATTAAGGGGCTTTACAATGTCCGAAATATCCTATACAATTTGCAGGATGAGTAGCGAGCTGAAAAATTCAGTTGGGCTGGTTTCCACGCAGAAAATTCGCGTGATTGATGCCGCTGCGCCGCTGCAGTTGCAGTGCGGCAAGACTTTGGGCCCAATTGATGTCGCTTACGAGACTTACGGGCAGCTTAGCGAACACAAAGACAACGCAATTTTGATTTGCCATGCTTTGTCGGGCAATGCCCATGTCGCAGGATACAACAAGCCCGACGACCGCAAGCCCGGCTGGTGGGATGCGATGGTTGGCCCCGGCAAGCCTATTGATACCTCCAAATACTTTGTCATCTGCCCCAATATTCTTGGCGGCTGCTCCGGTACGACCGGCCCGGCCGATACCAATCCGGCCACGGGAAAACCCTATGGCTTGGATTTCCCGATTATCACGACCGAAGATGTCGTCAATGTACAGAAATTGCTCTTGGACAAGCTGGGCATTCCGCGGCTGCTGGCTGTCATCGGCGGCTCGATGGGCGGGATGCAGGTTCTTCAGTGGGCGATTACCTATCCGACTTTTATCGCGGGCGTAGTCTGTATCGCATCGACGACCCGACTGAATGCCCAGTCCATTGCCTTTGACGCTGTCGGACGCAACGCCATTCTCGGCGATCCGTATTTCAATAACGGGCAATATCACGCCGCCGAGCAGGGTCCGGCTCGCGGGTTGGCGATTGCGCGAATGATCGGCCATATTACCTATCTGTCTGAGCAGTCGATGCGTGAGAAATTCGGCCGTCAGCTTCGCAGCGCTGAAAAATACAAATACGATTTCAACTCCGAATTCGCGGTAGAAACTTACCTTGACTATCAGGGGCAGACGTTTGTCGAACGTTTCGACGCCAACAGCTATCTGTATATCACCAAGGCGATGGATTATTTCGATCTGACCCGCGAATACGGCTCGCTGCGAAACGCCTTTGCCGGGGTTCAGAGCCGTTTTCTGGTCATCAGCTTTTCCAGCGACTGGCTGTTTCCGCCTGCCCAGTCCGAAGAGATTGTCGAGGCGCTGTCCTCCGAGGGTAAGGATGTTACCTATTGCAATATCGATTCGCCTTATGGGCATGATGCCTTTTTGCTGGATTCGGTATCGCAGGAAAAACTCATCGCCGGATTTCTTGAATCGACGCTGAATGGGGCTCGTACCGGCAAATGCACCCTGTCCGGAAAGACCGCCGCCAAACAGCTCAAGACTCTGGAACGATCCAAACGCTCGCGCGTGGATTATGAACTGATCGAAAAAATTATCGAGCCGAACAGCCGGGTTCTCGACCTTGGCTGCGGCGACGGCGAACTGATTGCTCAGTTGACTGCGGACAAAAATGTCCGCGCCATCGGTATTGAGCTGGATGAGGAATTGGTGGTGCATTGCGCCGAGCGAGGGCTGTCTGTGATTCACCGCGACATTGAACGGGGGTTGTCGCAATTTCCAACGGACAGTTTTGATTATGTGGTCGTTTCGCAAACGCTGCAAACGCTGCACAATCCGGAAAGGGTGATCAAGGAAATGCTGCGGATCGGCAAGAAAGTCATTGTCAGCTTTCCGAATTTCGGACACTGGGCGTGCCGCCTGCAACTGCTCTTTACCGGACGTGCCCCAACGACCAAGCAATTGCCGTTCCGCTGGTATAACTCGCCGAATATCCATGTTCTGTCGATTCGGGATTTCGATCTATTCTGTGCCGAGCTTGGAATTACGGTCGAGAAAAAGATTCCGCTGGGTCGCTCGGTCGCTGCGACAGTAAAACTCTGGCCTAACCTGCTGGCCAGCCAGGCGGTGTATATTGCCAGTAAATATCAGAATGGGTAAAGGGCGGCCAGAGAGTTGTCAATAAACGCTTTTAGCGATCAATACGTGAAGATATCAGCGTCAATTTTCCTGTCGACCGTTGGCCAACTTGTCGTTTCCGAGAACCCACAAGCCTTTGCGGTTGCGACCTTGACGCCCGTTAACAGTGCCTGGTGAATATCGCCGGCATCCATCTGGGAAAGAAATCCGGCAAGCAGATAATCCCCGCAGCCAACTGTATTAACCACGTTAAATCGATTTGTTTTCGCATAGCATTGAAATGCGTCTTTCGAGGTAATCGCCAAAGCGCCGTCGGCGCCTCTGCTGACAAGGATAATAGTGACAGAATTGCAAAGCGAGCGTGAGGCTTCTACAATCGAGGCAACCTCATTTTGAATCGGTCGCCCCAGCAATTGGCACAATTCTTCAAGATTGGGTTTGATCAGAGATAGTCCCCCAATTTTGATAATTTCCTTGAGGGCAGACCCCGAGGTATCCACTGCGATTTTGGCGCCTTTGTCGCGAGTATGCTTTATCAGGGATAGGCACTCATCCAGAAAGCCGTCTGGTATTGCGCCTGCAAAGACGACTGTGCTTGCCGGAGTAACGATGTTATCGAGGTCGGTTTTGAGCTGCCGCAGCGAATTTTGGACTGCCAGGCGACAGTCTGCCCGCAGATGCATTTCCCGCTTGGCTTTGGTATCAATGAGGGTGATATTCTGGCGTGTTTTGCCGGAAACAACCGTAAAGCAAGGTGTAATCAATGGATAGTCGGCTTTGAGCGCTTCAAGCATTTGCGGATAGTCGGATTGCCCCCATAGTCCGGCGGCAGCGGTTCCAATCCCCAGCCAGTTCATCGCCTTGGAAATATTCAGAGCCTTGCCGGCAGGAACCGCAGACTGCGATGCAATGCGTTTATGCTCGCCCCATTCGATGCCCTCAACGCGACAGGTAACATCCCAGCAGGGGCAAAATCCAACGGTTATGATCGCATTTTCTGCTGATTGTTTGCCATGAACACCAATCATATTCGATGAGAACCTATCTGAAAGATGACATATTGTCAAAACAAATTGTCACTCCATCGGGTGTATGGTCTTTTTACCGGGGAGTCATTTTAGTTGCCAGCAAGTCTGCCTAATGTTATATAGTAGCCGAACTACATTATTATAGTACATAAACTGAATTGTATGCCTGAATTAACTAATTTTGAAAAAATAAGGCGTCTGCCCTGGCAAGTGGCCGGAAATGCTTTTAATGTAATATTCTGGGTAACTGCGGCGGCAGGGTCTATTTTTGTCCTGTTTCTCAACGAACTTGGCTTAGATAAGGCTAAAATAGGATTTCTCTTGTCGCTTTTGCCGTTTTGCGGAATCAGTGCCATTTTCACTGCACCTTATGTCGCTCGATTCGGACTTAAGCGGGTATTTTTGATCTTCTTCGGCGTCAGAAAGCTGTTTGTTCTCGGCATCCTCTTGACCCCTTTGATTGTCAGCCATTTTGGGTTGCAGGGGGGGTTTCTCTGGGTTGCATTCTCGATTTTCGGTTTTGCATTATGCAGGGCGATATCTGAAACGGCGATTTTTCCCTGGTCTCAGGAAATGATCCCAGACAGCATCCGTGGGAAATTCAGCGCCATTTCGAATACATTCAACCAGCTTTTTGCCATCATTGCTGTCGCTTTAAGCGGTTATGTCATCGGGCACTATCAGGGTCTGGCTAAATTCTTTTGGATTATCGCCGCCGGTGTGATGGCGGGTATTGTAGGTGTCTGCTGTTTTTTTTATGTCCCCGGAGGCAAGCCCGTCAAAGACATCTCCTCAAATGGCTCACATTTTCGCGGCATGTTAAATTCGCTCCGCGATATCAATTTTCGGCGTTACATGACTGGGCTTTCTTTGGTAACCATTGGCGCTGGCGCTTTCATCGCGTTTTTGCCTTTGTTTATGAAAGAACAGATCGGCATTTCTTCAAAATATGTCGTCTGGTTGGATATTGGTATGTATACCGGAGCATTGGTGTCGAGCTTTCTGTGGGGCTGGGCGTCTGACCGTTTCGGTTCCAAGCCTGTGATGCTTTCCGGTCCGTATCTGATGCTGCCGTTGCCGTTGCTATGTTTTATTATGCCGCGCAATAGCGGCGCCAGCGTAGAAATCGCTATGACCATCTACTTCTTGCTGGGTATCGGGCAAACCGCGTGGGTTCTTGGTTTCGCCCGGTATCTGTTTGTCAACGCCGTCCCTCGCGCCCAAAAAACGCCCTATATGGCGGTGTTCTATGCCGGCGCCGGACTTACTGGCGGAATCGCCCCCATCCTGGCCGGTCAGTTGCTCAAATGCTCGGCTTCTCTGGATACCAAGGTTGTGTTCTTTCATATCGACAGCTATACGCCTTTTTTTGTTTTTTCGACGTTTTTTTTGGGGATCGGTATTATGGCGCTGAGCAGTGTGCGCTCGGATGGCGCGTTACCTATGCGCAAGTTTGTCGGTATTTTCCTTCAGGGTAATCCCCTGCTGGCTGTCAGTACGCTGCTGCGCTATTACCGCGCTCCGGATGAGGAGTCGCGTGTTTCCATCACGGAGCGGCTGGGTTATGCCAACAATCCGATGAACAATCACGAACTGATTGAGGCGTTAAATGACCCGAGCTTTAATGTGCGGTACGAAGCCATTATTGCCATTGCTCATTGCAAGCCCAATCTGGAGCTGATTGACGCTCTGATTTTGGTCTTGGGGGGAAGCGAGCCGGACTTGAGCGTCAATGCCGCCTGGGCGCTGGGCAGACTTGGCGACAAACACGCGATTATGCCATTGCGTGAAATGCTGCATTCCGAGCATCGTTCACTTTGCGCCCGCAGCGCACGGGCGCTGGCGACACTCGGCGATACCGACAGTATCCCGGAGTTTATCGACCTGTTCAGGAGTCAGGCCGATCCGGGCCTGCGGATTGCTTACGCTCAGAGTCTCGGCAAATTGCGGTGCGGACAGGTCATTGACGAGATGCTGGTTTTTCTGAAATCGCTTGACAATGAGACGTTGCGTTATGAAATGGCGCTGGCTCTGGCGCGAATCCTCGGCGACGAGCGTCGCTTCATTACGTTATGGCGAGAATTGAAAACCGATTTTGCGACGAATGCCGCGATGGCGATTCTTGAGATTAAAAATAGCGGCTTGGCAGTTTTTGCGAAAGATCCGAAAACCAGTCATATTATCGATGCGGCCTCATCGGCTTTTGCCCAGGGCGAATTGCAGGAAGGTTCCAAGCTGATTGCGTTATTGATTCGCTTTATCTTGAAGCAGACAACCCATCTGACATCGATTGCGGTGCTTTCCGAGTGTGCCCAACAACTCGAAGAATCAGGCTCGCAAAGAAAAGAATACCTGCTGCTTGCCCTGAATGCTGTCGAGACGGCAATGAAGATCGCCGCCGACCCGACACGAATGGCTTAATCGTCGCTGTTGTCGAGGATGGACATGAAGGCCTCCTGCGGGATGTTGACCATACCAATGGACTTCATTCGTTTTTTGCCTTCTTTCTGCTTTTTGAGCAGTTTCATTTTTCGGGTGACGTCGCCGCCGTAGAGTTTGGCCAGCACGTCTTTGCGATAGGCTTTGATGGTCTCGCGGGCGATGATCTTGCCGCCGATGGCCACTTGCAGCGGGATTTCGAACTGATGTTTCGGGATTGCTTTGCGGAGCTTGGTAATCATCTTGCGGCCGCGATACTCGGCGTTGCCGCGGTGGACGATCAGGCTTAAGGCTTCCACGGCGACTTTGTTGACTAAGATGTCGATCTTGACCAATTCGCCGGATTCAAACCCTATAAACTCATAATCCATCGTCGCGTAGCCGTGGCTGATGCCCTTCAGCAGGTCATAAAAGTCATAGACAATTTCTGCCAGCGGGGCTTTGTATTCGAGCATCACGCGAGATGGGCCCAGGTATTCGGTTTTGAGCAGCTTGCTGCGGCGGTCGTCGGCTAATTTCATAATTCCCCCCAGCGAATCGCTGGAGGTAATGATTTCCAGTTTCACAAAGGGTTCGCGGATTTCAGCAATGATGGAGCGGTCGGGCAGTTCGCTCGGCGAGTCAATACGTTTAATCGTGCCGTCGCTCATTAGGATTTCATAGCTGACGGTCGGCGCGGTTTGTACGACGTCAATGTCGTTTTCACGTTCGAGACGCTCCTGGACGATTTCCATGTGGAGCAGTCCGAGAAAGCCACAGCGGAAACCAAAACCCAAAGCTTGTGAATTTTGCGGCGAGAAAGAGAAGCTGGCATCATTGATGGCCAATTTTTCAAACGCCGTCCTCAGTTTTGGATAGTCCGTCATTGCGCCGGGGTAAAAATCGGAGAACACCATCTGCATCGGCGGTTCGTAGCCGGGCAGCGGTTTTTCGGCCGGTCTGCCGAAATCGGTGATGGTATCGCCGACACGGACGTCGGCTAATTCGCGGATGTTGGCGATGACATAGCCGACCTCGCCGCTGGAGAGTTGCTGGACGGGCATCATTTGTGGACAAAATTTACCCAGTTCTGTGATGGTATAGACTCGTCCGGAACCCATGAACTTGATTTTCTGCTTGAGGGAAAGGACGCCTGCAAAGACGCGGACATAACAAATTACGCCGCGGTATTCATCGGCAAGGCTGTCGAAAATCAACGCCGCGGTCGGGTCTTCGGAGTTGTCCTCCGGCGGGGGGAGCAGGGTGACAATGGCTTCCAGGAGTTTATCGACTCCCTGGCCTGTTTTGGCGCTGATTGGGATGCAGGCTTCGGCGGAAATGCCGAGAACGTGTTCCATTTCCTCGGCGGCCACCTCCGGCTGGGCGGCGGGCAGGTCGATTTTGTTGACCACGCCTAAGATTTCGCAATTGCTTTCGACTGCAAGATAAGCATTGGCAACGGTTTGAGCCTCAACACCCTGACTTGCATCGACGACCAAAAGAGCCCCTTCGCACGCGGTCAGCGCGCGGGATACTTCGTAGTGGAAATCGACGTGGCCGGGCGTATCAATCAGGTTGAGCATGTACGTCTTGCCGTTGTAGTTGTAGTTCATTGTCACGGCGGAGGCCTTGATGGTGATGCCGCGTTCGCGCTCCAGATCCATCGAGTCCAAAAGCTGCTCTTTGCGGTCGCGGTCACTGACGGCGCCGGTTAGCTCCAGCAGTCGGTCGGCCAGCGTGCTTTTGCCGTGGTCGATGTGCGCGACAATCGAAAAATTACGTATATATTCTGTACTCATCAGGGCTTATCTTCTTTCTTGGGTTACTGGAAAAGGGGGGATTATACCCGCAAAAAAGCAAAAATGCAATGGTAAGAAAAATGGGATCGTTTTGATAAAAGGGCAAAAGTATGGAATCGCCGAAGGCGATGGAAATACAAGACCTCCTCGCCGCGTTGCGGCAGACCCCCTTTGGTTTTCCTTGTCTATAAAATACAAGTCTCTTTCTTTGCGGAATTGGTTAAGATTTTGAGTATGCTGGAGTTACATTCTTGGGATTTATTGCCTACCTAGGCCTACACGGTTGACACCCCAGCAATTTACGGCAATGAAGGGGCGGATTTAGAGATGGTAAGGAGTTTTTGGACAAATGAGGTTCTGAGGATTTTCATCGTTCCTGCTGGGAAGGCGAATTTGTTGAGGTCGGTAGGTTTAACCCATTTGACTTGGGCACAGGTAATGGCTTTGGCTTTGCCGGAAATAGGGCTACACAGATAGGTGTGCAAAGTAACAGAAAAATGCGAATAGACATGTTTGACTACGCACAGTTTCTTACCGGCTTTGACAGTTAAGCCGGTTTCTTCAAGGACTTCCCGTTCGATGGCTTGGGTAAAGGTTTCGCCTTTGGTTTTCTTGCCGCCGGGCAGTTCCCACATTCCGCCGAGGAAGCCTTCCGGCTTTCGCTTATCGATCAGTAATTTTCTCTGCTCATTGATCGTGAGAGCAACCACAACTGTATAATGCGGCGTTTTTTTCTCTTTCTTGCGAATAGGCAGCTCATTTTGCAGATTATCCTGATAGGCAAGGCAGAACTTCCGCACAGGGCACGACTCACACAGCGGATTTTTCGGCGTGCAGATTTCCGACCCCAGTTCCATCAGCGACTGATTCCAATCGCCGCAGTTATCTTGCGGCAAAAGCTCTTCGGCAATCGTCCAGAGCTTTTCCCGCACTTTCGCATCGGCGGGATTTTCTTTAATCGCATACAGGCGACACAGGACACGAATCACATTGCCGTCAAGAACGGGCTTGCGCAGGCCGAAAGCAATCGAGGCAATCGCGCCCGCTGTATAACGGCCAATGCCGGGCAGGGCAAGGATAGATTCAAAATCAGATGGGAATATACCGCCGTGTTTTTCAACAATGGTTTGTGCGGCTTTATGTAAAGATTTGGCGCGAATATAGTACCCCAACCCCTGCCAGAGTTTCAAAACTGTATCCAGTTTGGCAGCAGCTAAAGACTCTATCGTCGGCAGCTTTTTCAAAAACCGTTCATAGTATGGAATGACCGTCTTAACCTGCGTCTGCTGAAGCATAATTTCGCTCAGCCAGATCGCGTAAGGGTCCTTCGCCCCCCGAAACGGCAGCACCCTGGCATAGTGAGAGAACCATGACAGCATGGATTTATGGAGTTGAGTTGTGTTGGCAGGAATCATTATTCCATGCGATTCCTATTTTTCTGAGAGCTTAATAATCCGAACTACTTTCTTGATGGGCTGTGATGTGCCATGAACCATGTTTCGCAAACGCATCACCTCGGCGATGCGTTCTTCCGGCGGACAGCTTAGCCAGTATTCGAGATTCTGCTGAATCTCACTTTTGTCGTCCATCGGCATTTTTCTGACAATCTTTTCCATAATCCTGCCGTTTCAGGACGCAACTGGAGATATTTCCGGAAGTTCGTCCCATATTCGACCCTTGAGGAGGCGTCCGGCTTTCTTTTTGTGGAATCCACCCCACTGTTTAAAGAAAAAAGGCACATTGGCCTGTCGACATTTAGATTGAATAGGCAGTACCCACTCTTCTTTCATCGGGCGTGCCTGTGGGCCAGACTCACCGCCGACAATCACCCAATTAATTTCATGCAAATCCAGATCATCCAGCGGTCCTAATAGGGGTTCAAGAGACAAAAAGCGAATTCGTGCATTAACTTGGCGGAGATGGTCAATGCGATAAAGATATTTATCGCTTTCGACCGTAACGCCCATCCAGATATTGTCCGACCAATTCAACAGCGGAGATAGTTCAGCCAAATTTTCAGAACGTTTGGTCAAAATCTGAAACGTATGCTGCGGACAGTGATTCATAACTGAAAAGACCTGCTGAATAAATGAAACCGGCACATCATCATGAAATAAATCACTCATTGAATTAACAAACACAACCCGCGGCTTTTTCCATTGATAAGGTTCCTCAAT
>CAZVXR010000263.1:0-11028 GCA_964630865.1 uncultured Pirellulales bacterium
GCATGATCGAGGCGATGACTACGCCCCCGCAGGTAGGTCGGCTCTATCACAATTGCAAAGTCGTTTCCATCAAGGAATTCGGTGCATTTGTCGAGTTTGCCCCCGGCGTTGAAGGCCTGTGCCACATCAGCGAAATTTCGGATGGCTACGTCAAGAATGTCGATGCCGTCTGCAAGGTTGGCGACATGGTTTCGGTCAAGCTGCTGGCCATCGATGACCAGGGCCGGTTTAAGCTGAGCCGCAAAGCCGCAATCCTTGAAATGAACAAGGATAAAACATCGTAATCCAATTTAAATTGCGACTTAACGTGTCAGCCGGTTCGTTAGACCGGCTGGCACGCATTTATACAAAATAAGTTTTGATGCATCGGGCGTGCGGGGACGGCTTGTGTCCGCTTGCGGAGCAACGGTTTTTCCGCATTGGGTCGGTCATCGCGGATTGTTCAGACACAGAATGCTCAATGAGAAAAGACGCCGTTATTTTAATTGCAGACAGTCGCCATGATCGCAGCGAAGCGATGGCGTTATCGCTCGAAAATGCCGGAGGCAAAGTTGTACGCTCGGCGACGATCTCTGAGGCGCTGGAAGTTTTTTCACAAAAACGTGTGGATGTTGTCCTTTCTGATGTATTTGCCGGCGACGATCCGGACGGCATCGAGCTGTTGGTCAAGGTTCGAAGAGCCAATCCGGCAGTGCCTGTGATTTTGACGTCTGAAGCGGCGGATATGGACGCCTGCAAAGAGGCAATTCGCCGCGGGGCGTATGATTTTTTGGTTTATCCTGTCGATTCTCGGTCCCTGCTAAATCTAATTGAGCGGGCGATTCCCACTGTAGCCGTGCCTAAAGGAGCGATGTTGGATTTTGTATTTCCGGGGGTATTGAGCCGTTCGCAGGCGATGCAGAGTGTTTTTCGCGTGTTGCGCCGGGTCAGCAAAACCGACCTGAGCGTTCTAATCGAAGGCGAATCCGGCACCGGCAAAGAACTGACGGCTAAGGCCATTCACGACAATTCACATCGCAGCGATAAACAGTTTTTACCGATTAACTGCGCCGGACTCAGCGAAAGTCTGCTCGAAAGTGAGTTATTCGGACATGTCAAGGGAGCGTTTACCGGTGCGATGAGCGACCGCAAAGGGATGTTTCAGTTAGCTGACCGGGGGACATTGTTTCTCGATGAGATTGGCGATATGCCGATGCCGATGCAGGCCAAGCTGTTGCGTGTGCTGGAAGATGGCTTGATTATGCCGGTCGGCGGAACTTCTGCAATTAAGGTCGATGTACGGATTATCAGCGCGACCAATCAGAATCTGGCTAAGCTGGTCGATGAAAAGAAATTCCGTCAGGATTTGTACTTTCGCATCAAGGGTGTCAGCGTAACGCTTCCGGCGCTGCGCGATCGTGTACAGGATATTCCGGAGTTGTTCGGGTATTTTCTCAAGCAGTCCTGCGAAGAAGTGGGTGGCGACATTCATCTGATCACCGAGCCGGCAATGCGGGCATTGATGAGCTATGGATGGCCCGGCAATATTCGGCAGTTGCGCAATACCGTGCGGATGATGGTGGTGATGTGCGATCATGATACGCTGGATTTGCGGGATTTGCCGCCGGAGATCGGACGGGTTAAGGAACTGGCGGCGGGCGCTGCGCCGCAGAATGCATTTCTGACCGATCAGTCGCTGGAGGAAGTCGAAAGGGAGCATATCCGCAGGGTACTTGAAATGACGGGCAATAATCGCACGGAGGCGGCCCGAATCCTCAAAATTGGCGAACGGACACTGTATCGGAAGATTAAAGATTACAATCTGTAGCAGTTTGTCAATTCTGATTCTGTGATTTTCAGCATTCAGCAAGTTGGCGGCTTGAAACCAGGAGAAGTTATGTCGCGTGGCGAACCGTTGATTCGGCAGTGGAAGTTGCTCAAAGCTATGCAGTCTTTTCGGTATGGTCTGGATGCCGAGGAGCTTGCAGCACGAGTCGAATGCTGTAAACGACAGGTGCTTCGTGACCTGAAGGTTCTTCAGGATGTGGGCTTTCCTGTATCATTTGAGGAACGGGATTTTGGTAAACGATTCTGGAAGCTGTCTGCCAATTTCATCGAAAGCGACAAACTGATTCTCTCGGTAACCGAGCTGGTCAGTCTTTACTTAGGCCAGAAACTCTTGGCTCCGCTATCCGGAACCCAGTTTGGCGAAGGGCTGGATATGTTGCTTAAAAAGATAAAATCCTCAATCCCCCCGAGTGCTTTAAGTCACTTCAGCAGTCTCGAAGACACCTTCTTGGTCAAGAGTCGAACATTTAATGACTATTCCCTGCACGACAAGAAAATCCGCCTATTGCATCAGGCCATCCAGGAACGCTGGGCTGTCAAAATATGCTACCAGTCTCTCAGCAAGAAAAGTCCGTACGACACGGTGTATCATCCTTATGGCATGGTATTCTTTGATGGCGACCTGTATTGCATCGGTTTTATGGATGAATATGGAGAGGTTCGCACCCTGAAACTGAACCGAATTCAGAGTGCAGAGTTAACGGGTACCCATTTTGGCCGTCCGCGGGAGTTTTCCTTAAAGGATTATACTCAAAATGCTTTTGGAATCTTTACTCCAGCAGGTAAACCCCAGACCGTCCATGTGCAAATGCACCAATGGGCAGCTGCAATTGTGCGTGAAAAACGATACCACCCCAGCCAGAAGATTCTCAATGACCAGAAGGATTCTCTGACTGTTCAGTTTGAATTGGACGATACAACGGAGCTAAAGCGATGGATTCTGGGTTTTGGAGCCCGTGCGAAGGTTCTTCATCCGCTAGTTCTTGCCAAACAGGTTCATGAAGAAGTCAAATTGATGGCGGGTCACTATGCCGGCAAAACAAAAAAAAGTAAAAAATAAAATAGTTTCAGTTTTTTATAGCCACTACATCTTGTAGCAGCATCATTTGTTTTGCCCCAATTCTGGGAGGTCTGACCACACCTGTCAGACCCCATCCCCAAAAATTCTTAAAATGGCTCTGACCATACCTGTCAGACCTCTCCCGTACACTTTAATAAAGAATATTATTTCAGGAGAGATGGTTGTGCAGGACAAAGAAAAATCAGACGTATCGTTAAAAACATTTACCGCCTCGTTGGAAATCGGTCATCCGATTGGACATCAGAATCTAACCTTGGTACCCTTAATAGGCCCATCCTCTTTACTGGATTATATCTTGGCCGCAGAGGCCATCCAGAAAGGGATGCTGACGGTTCGGGAAGTTGATCAATCAGGCAATGTTAATGTGCTGATTATTGAGAACCACAGCGACAAACGAATTTTACTGTTAGATGGTGAAGAATTAATTGGAGCCAAGCAAAACCGAATTTTGAACACGACCGTATTTCTGGAGATCAATATCACGCAGAAAATCCCTGTTTCATGTGTGGAAAGCGGTCGGTGGAGACATGTCTCCGAGAAATTTACCAGCGGCATTTATGCACCGCCGATGATGCGGAATCATAAAAGTCAGGTTGTCAGCCGTAATTTAGAAGAATGCGGCCTGCCGGTCAGTAATCAGGGCCAGGTCTGGGACGATGTAGAAAACTATGTACAGCATTCCAAGGCTGCCTCTTCGACACGGGCAATGCGGGATGCCATTGACCATCAATCCGTGTCATTAAACAGCTTTGTTCAGGCATTACCTTACCCGCAAGGCACGCGAGGAGTTATGGCGTCGGTTTCAGGGCATTTTGCTGCAATGGATGTGCTGGATCAACCCAAGACGCTCGAACAGATATGGAACCGTCTGGTAACAGGGTTTGCGATGGATGCGGTGCGTCAGTCTCGAAAAGAGCATACCCCGTTTACCGCCAGCAGTGCGAAGTTCATTTTGGACAGTATTCCAGAATGTGCGGTCAAAGTCTTTCCTTCTGTTGGATTGGGACATGAATTACGGTTCGAATCCAGTCATTTGCAGGGGCAGGCACTGGAATTTGAAGGTCAGGTGGTTCACATGAGCGTTTTTCCCAATGAAGAGCAGCGTCGTTCCGGCGAACCTGAAGGTTCACATATTATGCCGCCCTCGTTCCGAAGAAGACCCCGGAGAGATGGTGGGCATGAATAGAGTTGATAAAATGGCGGGTGCAGATAAGTCGCATGTTCAATTAGGGGAGAAAATAGCGACGGGAACCAGAATCGTTCTCCGGTTCCCTCTGCACAGCGGGGATACCTCGAAAGTGTGTAAGAGGTCCCCGCACCGCTTGTTTATAGTAGATTGCTTGAATCTCGACTCCTGTTGTCCGGAATCTGGCTTCCGACTTCTGACTCCTGAGAAAAATAAAAGGATCAGACACTTTTATGGATCATAGAACACGAAATATCGGATCAAAAGAAATCTTAAACTCTGAAATCTGAATTTTATGAAATCCATCTACCGCCACAAACAGACCGGCGATTTATTCGCTATCGAGACCGACCCGCAGGGTAACATCGTTTCTGCTTCCGGCCCGCTGCTGTTTGACAGTCTTGACCCGCGGGCGCTGGACTATGATGATTATTGGAATACCGAGCTGAGTGCCAAGCTGGCCGACTTTGACCGGATCACCAAAGACGATTATCTGGAGCTGCTCCGCAAAAACGGCTTTTTCTCCCAAATCACCCAGCGGCATTTATTTTGACGGATAAGTTGCCCTGAGATATGGAACGGTATTTTTCGGAAAAGAAATCCGTCCGCCATCCTTCCGATCGCAGTGCGAATGTGATAAAACTCAGTATGCCATCGGCACGCCCTAAATTTTAACGTCCAGTGTACCTAAGTCCATAATTTCCGCTTTTGCCCTTGGCTGAGAGCGAAAACCTAATTGCTAAAAGCTTTTCATGAAAAAAATGAAAATCCGCAATGTGGCATTTTCAAACCCTGTAAAAGATAGTACAACAGCCTCAGGGGTTTTGCTCGGTTGGGTCAATCGCGCTTCGGATTTGAAAGCAAATCCACCAGCCCAATATAATACCGCAAGCTGAAAGCAGGCCGCTGGGAGCTTTTCCCCATGTTTTGGCCAGCAGCACTTTTAATGCTCTTTGAAATGTAAAAAAGGAAATGTAACCCCCAAATATCGCTTTTTCAGCAATCTGATATTTTGGGGTCTGTTGTCTTTTTCGTGTTTCTTCGTACCGTTCGTGGGAAGAAATGAATGAACTGGTTACTGGAAGCTGAAAACAAGATAAACCTTTACCCAATATATTTTTTCTAAGCGGCCTTTGTTTTCATAAAAAAACGCAAAAAACTTTGGAACATTGGAACAAACACGACCCCTTACCTCTTAAACCTTGTTCCTCTGGACGTTGGTCTCTTGTCGATAGACTTTTTTGAAAAAACCAAACAAACCCATTTGGGTAAATAGGTAAAATAAAGGGAAAAGCAGTTTACTAAAAACTAACGGCTAATAGCTAAAATTTGCCGCTAAAACACGGTATTGAAGGATAGAAAAATACAGTTTTTGGTACTGGAAATGGATAATCCTGTAACGCGGGCCTTTAAAAAATAGCAAGATAATTACAAAAATAACCATCACATCGATAGAATAACCCTGAAATTTCTGTAAAATGATGCTATAGCTTTCTCTCATAGGTTTTATGGGGGATGTGTTTGGCTGTAAATTGCTAAGAAATAACTAATGTTACAATAAGTAATGGAGACTATCGATATGTGCGAAGGCGGCAAATGTGGTTGTATGGGTAAGGGTCGGATCATCGATGCGGTTAAAAAAGGTAAAGTGCTGGTTTCGGACGGCGCCTGGGGGACATTTCTTCAGAAAAAAGGCCTCCAGCCCGGCGAATGCCCGGAATTGTGGTGTGTGACCCGGCCCAATGATGTGTTTGATGTGGCGAAAGCGTACATTGACGCCGGCGCCGATATGATTGAGTCGGACAGCTTTGGCGGGACGAGCTATAAACTGGAACATTATAAACTGGCTCATCGCGTTGCGGAAATCAATGAAGCGGCCGCCCATATTTCCAGACATGCCGCCGGCGACAAGGCGTGGGTGATTGCCTCGGTAGGACCTACCGGTAAGATGCTGGCGATGGGTGACGTAACCGAGAAAGACCTTTATAACGCGTTCAAAGAGCAGGTTGTCGCAATGGAAAAAGGCGGCGCCGATGCGGTTTGCATCGAAACCATGAGCGCTCTGGATGAAGCCGAGCAGGCGATTAAGGCGACCCGC
The DNA here is from genome assembly GCA_964630865.1 of uncultured Pirellulales bacterium. Classification (GTDB taxonomy): domain Bacteria; phylum Planctomycetota; class Phycisphaerae; order Sedimentisphaerales; family Anaerohalosphaeraceae; genus Anaeroglomus. The sequence continues at coordinate 6,193 of CAZVXR010000263.1, forward strand.
GAAAATACGGGGCTGGAAGTGATTTGTACCTTTACGTTTGAAAAAACCGAACATGGCGGGTATCGGACCATGATGGGGGTAACCCCCGCAGATGCGGCAATCGCCTCCGTCAAAGCCGGCGCTCATATTATTGGCGCCAATTGCGGTAACGGGATTGATCGCATGATCGAAATCGTCAAGGAGATGCGAAAAGCGGCCCCGACGACGCCGATTTTGGTTCATGCCAACGCCGGATTGCCTCAGAATATCAATGGCGCCGATGTATTCCCCGATACGCCTGAAAAGATGGGGCAGATGGTCAAAGACCTTGTCAAGGCAGGCGCCAATATCGTCGGCGGCTGCTGCGGTACGACGCCGGCACATATTACTGCAATGAAAAAAGCCTTGTCTTAAATTACAAACAATAGAAAATTGTCAGAACTAAAGGAGAACAGGATGGCCATTAAGCCGAAATTTTTAGCTACGGGTATCGGGTCGATGCCCTTTACAGATGTTGAACACGCAATTGATGTGAGTCTAACAAGGATGCACGAGGCGCCAATTTGGCCGCAGCTTCCGAAATTCGGGCTGCATGAGCAGATGGAGATTCAGTATTCGGAAGGGATGCCCGGCGCTATTATTGACGAAGCCAAGCACCGGATGTATTTCGACACATCCATCGACACCTCGGAAGCTTTTGCGAATTTCTACGAGATTTATATGTCGGCGATGGAAGGCAGCCATGACTTTTCCAAGATGGCGATCAGTCCGGCGTTTTCAAAGGGTCTGTACGCGATGGAAAATCGGCTTAAGAGCAAGCAGATCAAGCTGCCGTTTGTCAAGGTTCAGGTAACCGGGCCGTGCAGTTTTGCGCTGACGCTGGTCGATGAAAACAAGCGGGCGATTTATTACAATGACGAATATCGCGATATGATTGTTAAGGCTATCGCGATGAAAGCCCGCTGGCAGATTCAGAAATTCAAACCCTATGCCACGCAGGGCATCATCTGCTTTATCGATGAGCCGATTCTTTCGGCATTTGGGTCGTCCACCTACGTTTCCGTGAAGCGCGAAGATGTGGTTGCGATCTTGAATGAAGTTATCGAGGCAGTCCACCTGGAGGGCGGCATCGCCGGCATTCACTGCTGCGGCAATACCGAATGGAGCATCTTGATGGACGCGGGCGTCGATATGGTTAATTTCGATGCGTTTGAGTTTGGCGAGACGATTGCGATGTACGCCGATGGCGTCAAAGCACATTTAGCCAAAGGCGGTATGCTGGCCTGGGGCGTTGTGCCGACCTCGACAAAAATCCGTGAACAGTCGGTTGACAGTTTGTGCGCTCAGCTTGAAAAGGTCATGGATCACCTGGCCTCCAAAGGTATTGATAAGAAATTGATCGTTGAGCAGGCTCTTGTAACGCCTTCGTGCGGTACCGGCTCAATGGATCCGGCGGATGCGGAAAAGGTCTTTGAAACTTTAGCCGGCGTTTCTGCGGCGATGAAAAAGAAATACGGATTCTAACACGCATTCGGCGTATAAGGCGGTACTTTGAAACTGGCGATTTCAGGAAAAGGCGGCGTCGGGAAATCGACGCTGACGGCGGCGATAGCGATGCTAATGGCGCAAGGCGGAACGAAAGTTCTTGCGCTGGATGCGGATCCGGCGGCAAATTTGGCCGCATCGCTGGGCGTCCCTGAGGTCGTTCAAAAGGCGATAGTTCCAATTTCACAGCAAATCGCTTTGATTGAAGAGCGTATGGGGGCGAAAGTCAAGCAGTACGGGCAGATGTTCAAAATCAACCCGGAGGTGTCGGATGTGGCGGATAAGTACGCAACCCGATATAACGGTGTCAATCTGCTGGTCTTGGGAGCGGTCAAACAGGGCGGCGGCGGATGCGCCTGTCCTGAAAGTACCTTTATTCGGGCGCTCGTTACCGATCTGGTATTGCTGAAAGACGATGCGCTGATTATGGATATGGAAGCCGGTGTTGAGCATCTTGGCCGCGCGACGACCAGCGGCGTGGATCGGATGATTATTGTCGTTGAACCGGGACAGCGGTCGCTGGATTGTGCCGAACGCATCAAGACGATGGCCACCGAAATCGGCATTAAGCGGCTCAGTTATGTGGGCAATAAAATCACCTGCGATGCGGACGAACAGTTTATTCGCAAGGCCATCGGCGGGGCGGATTATCTCGGGTCGATTCCGTATTCGGAACAGATACGGCTTGCCGACCGGGTTGGGAAATCCGTATTGGACAGCGTAGATCAGAGTTTGCGAGACCGATTTGAATCCATTCTGCAAAAGCTGAAATCCGGAGATAAAAAATGAAAGATATTGCCAGAGAGAAATACGCAAAACTGATGGATGAAATTGAGCGGATCGAAGACCTTGTCGCGGAAGTTGAAGGACAGGATTCGCCTGATGCGGACGAACTGATTAAGCTTAAAGATGAGCTGGCCGTCAAACGAAATGAGCTGGCAAGAATAAGCGATGGTTGCGGTAAATCGCACTCTCACTAATCACGGGATATGCAATAAAATGGCGTTCAAAATTGCAATCAGCGGCAAAGGCGGCGTAGGCAAGACGACAGTTTCGTCGCTGCTGGTGCTGCGTCTTATCGCACAAGGCTGTAAGCCTGTCTTGGCGGTGGATGCCGACCCGAATACGTCGCTGGATGCGGTGCTGGGCGTTAAGGCCGAATGTACCCTCGGACGGGTACGTGAAGAAGCTCGCGAAGCGGCCGGGCAAGGCTTAGGCGGCGGTATCTCAAAGCAGCAGCTTTTGGAACTGAAGTTGTCGGAAAGCTTAGTTGAGGCGGACAATTTCGATCTGATCGCGATGGGCCGCCCCGAAGGACCGGGATGTTATTGCTATGCCAATAATGTACTCAAGCAGGCATTGGGCGAGATCAGTGGACAGTATCCTTATATTGTGATGGATAATGAGGCTGGCCTTGAGAATTTGTCCCGCCGCATTGTGCAGAGGGTTGAAGTGCTGGTGCTGGTTACGGATCCCTCTGCGCGGGGATTTGAGACGATTGTTCGGTTGTACGAACTGGCAAAGGAAATGGATATTCGGTATGACAACCTGGCGGTGATAGTCAATCGCGTGCGCAATGGCAAACTGCCCGATGCAGCAAAAGGTCTAAAAGAGCGTGTTGGTGCTACAGTTATTACTGCACTGCCGGATGATGATGAAATTGCTGCGTTTGCGGAGGGGAACAAGGCATTTACCGGATTGAGTGAAAATAATGCAGCAATTAAGAAGATAGATGAGTTTATTGATCAGTTAGTCATTGTAAAATAAAAACATCGCAGTGATAAACAATAGCAAAGAGAGGTTAGTAGTATGGCTAAAGAAGCGGTAAGCGCTAACGACAGAGCGTGGGATAGCGCATCGATTGAGACAATAACAAAGGCGCAAAACGAGTGTATCGACACCTGTTTCTCGCGTATGGACACGCAGTCCAATCAATGTAAGTTTGGCACCACCGGCGTCTGCTGCCGAATCTGCCACATGGGACCGTGCCGGATTACGCCAAAATCACCCAAGGGTGTATGCGGCGCCGATGTCGATACGATTGTCGCCCGCAACTTCCTGCGTGAAGTGGTTGGCGGTACGGCAGCCCATTCGGATCACGGCAGACATCTGGTGCTGCGGCTTAAAAAAGTTGCCGAAGGTCATGGCGGCGGGTATCAGATTAAAGACGAAGCGGCCCTTCGCAGAGCCGCTCGATGGTATGGCGTTGAAGAGGCGGGACGAACTAAAGAGGCCGTTGCCCTCGAATTAGCCGACCTGTTTATCGGCGAATTTACGTCGCAGGAAGACCCGCTTAAGACCCTGAGCCTTGCCCCGACCAAACGGCAGGCGCTGTGGGAACAGCTCAATATCAAGCCCGAGGGTATCGACCGGATGTGCGTCGAGGCAATGCACCGGACGACGATGGGCGTGGACCACGACTACCGCAATGTGCTGATGCATGCGTTCCGCACGTCGCTGGCCGATGGCTGGGGCGGTGCGAGAGTGGCGACGATTGTGTCGGATATTCTGTTTGGAACGCCAACCCCGCTTAAGAGTAAGGTCAATTTCGGCGTGCTGGGTGAAAAGACCGTTAATGTACTGGTTCACGGCCATGAGCCGGAGTTGTCAGACATGTTGGCTATTGCGGTCAAGATGCCGGAAATTCAGGACTACGCCAAAAAAGCCGGAGCCGACGGGGTTACCCTGGCGGGCATTTGCTGTACGGCCAATGAAATTCTGATGCGGCATGGGATTCCGATTGCCGGCAACTTCCTGCAGCAGGAATTGGCGATTGTTACCGGCGCGGTGGAAATGATGATTACCGATGTCCAGTGCGTGATGCCATCTCTGCCTGATGTGGCCAGAGCCTATCATACGGAAATCATTTCGACGGCGGATATGGCTAAGACCGTTGGCTCAATCCATCTGGGATTTGATCCCGATGATGCGATGGCGTCTGCCAAGGCGCTGATCAAACGTGCGGTTGACAACTACAAACGGCGCGATCCGAAGAAAGTGGCGATCCCCAAGGCCAACAGTCCTCTGGTGGCCGGCTACAGTGTCGAAGCGATCAAGTATATGCTGGGCGGAAAGTACAGAGCGTCGTTTAGACCGCTCAATGACGCCATCATTTCAGGCCGTATCAAAGGCGTTGTCGGTATCGTCGGGTGCAACAACCCCAAAAAACCGATGGATCGCTATATGAACATTTTGACCAAAGAATTGATCAAGCGTGATGTGCTTGTGATTGAAACCGGGTGTGCGGCCATCGCCTGTGCCAAAGAAGGAATGCTTACCCCTGAAGCGGCGCTCGAGCAGGCCGGGCCGGGA
>CAZVXR010000264.1:0-4330 GCA_964630865.1 uncultured Pirellulales bacterium
CTTTAGCGATAAGGCGTTCTCAACCAGATGCAAATCAAGAAACGGCACCCTGCTTTCAATGCTCCATCGCATTGCGTTCTTGTCTTCCCATCGCAGGAGATGCGGGATAGCCGTCGAAAACAGCGTCAGTTTTAACGCCTCATCTACGGACATCCCCTGCCACCGCGGGTCGGCGCCTTTGCCTGCAAGCTGTTCAAGAAGAGCATGATTGATCCATCGGTTGACACCTATTTTCCACAGGCCGTGCTTAAGCCAGTTCGGCATCAGCATAAAGGCAAATAAGCCAAACGGCATACCTTGCCTGAAATGACGCAGATACGAAGCCATCTCCCGGAAGAGGCTTAAAATCTTCCCCTGCTTTAGCAGATCAAAAAAAAGATAGCTGAAATAATAGATATAGCCCGCAAAAATCTCATCGCCGCCCTGACCGTCCAGAAGCACCTTGGCCCCCTGCTGATGCGCCAGTTTCATCACGCGATATTGCGCGTAGGGACTTAAGCCCAATACCGGTTCTTCCAATGCCCTGACAAAATCCGAAAATTCAGTGAGAAAATCGTCTTCGTTCATCTCGGTAAAAAATGCCTTTGTTTTCGTAAGCCTTCCAACCTCTTTGATATATTGGCTTTCATCAATGGAATGGCCGGGGGCAATAAATGAAAAGGTATAAAACGGATAGGGAAGAAATTGATCGAGCGTGCAAACAATCGAACTGGAGTCGATGCCGCCCGATAAACAGCTTCCAATCGGCACATCGGCAACCGTCTGCGATCTGACGCTTTCAACAAAAGAACGCCGGATATCGTCATTGGTAACATGGTCTCTTAATTCCGGAACGTACCATCTTTCTATATCCAGTTTCTTGGTCTTCAACTCATATTTTAAAAAATGTCCCGGCTCAAGCGAATAAATAGAGTCAAAAAAGGTTTCATTGCCGCAATGTTCCAGATTGTACGCGAGAAATTCCATGATCGCCTTCGGGTTGGGCGATGGTTTCACGGGGTGAGCAAGGATTCCGGAAATCATCGACGAAAAGACCAGGTTGCCGTCATACTGGCAATAGTAAAGAGGCTTGATTCCGAAGCGGTCTCTGCTGAGGATCATTTCCCGTTTTTGTTTATCATAGATGCAAAACGCCCACATTCCATTGAACCTGTCGAAACTTTTTACGCCCCACTGCTCGTAGGCATGCAGGATAACTTCCGTATCGGTCCTGCTTTTGAAGCAATGGCCGAGACGTTCGAGCTGGACTCTAATTTCCTGAAAGTTATAGACCTCGCCGTTATAGACGATCCAGAGGGTCTGGTCTTCATTGCACATCGGCTGATGGCCGGCCGGCGAAAGATCGATAATGGACAATCTTCGATGTCCAAGCGAAACATCTTCATTGGCAAAAATACCTTCGTCATCAGGCCCCCGGTTGCGGGTTGCCAGATTCATAGCCCTGATCAGAGTTTCATCAGCCCAGCTAAAACCATTTATCCCGCACACAGACAAGTCTCCATCATTTACTTTAGCGGATTTTGCAGATCAAAAAGAACATAGCTCGACATCCCCGCTTTAAGGAATTTGCCATCTTTATCCGCCTGGCCGGGTACGCCGGGAATATATTCATATTTATAAACCGACTGAAGCTGTCTGCTGAGATTATTCAGATACGCATCGGTCTGCGGATTGCCTACTGACAACGGCATCAGATAAAATGAATACTTGCTCGTTTTGGCTGCTTCAGTAATCTCGTCAAGCTTTACCGCCGGGACGATTTCACGGTCAAGATACCACGCGATCTCAGGCCGATAGAACGCCCCTTTGGACTCGTGCTGATTGACAACAAACGGATCGAAACTAAGCAGGTATTTGTCAGGCGGGATTCGAGAGTTCAGCATTTTTAACATATGTATTTTAGCGTCCGTCTGCCAGCGAATCGCATAATAGTGATTTGACCCGGCAACCGAGAAAACAACGAATATACCCGCAATCAAAGCAATGGCTGCAATGGAACATTTCTCATTGATTTTGGAAACCAAATCCGCAAATAGCATCGTGCCCTGAGCGGCGGCAATCGCGACAAGAGCGCACAGCGGAAATTCCCAAGTTTGATGTTTCCATAACGCACCTCTCAAAATAAACAGTTGGAAAAACGGCAGAAGAAAAAACAGCACAAAGCATGGACAACGTCTTGTGCCCGAACCCGTCTGTGCCGGGTCAGGCTGACTGAATACGAGGAATTGCCCTATTGTAAGATATAAAATAGCGACAACAAGGACAGGAACGGTAAAATTGGTCGCCGCAAATTCTCCCATTTTCGCAAACCAGTCACCCCATATAAACTCCGGCATTTCACCTTTCGCTGACCGCCAGCGGTAAAGTTCGACGATTTTGCCGACATTCCAGTCATAGCCGGAGGCCATGATGGTAAAATTCAAAAGCAGGCTGGCCAGCGGCCCGCCCGCTAAAATCGCAAGTATTTTTACCTCCGGCATTTTCTTCCTGATCAGGCACTGAAACAGATAATCGAAACCGATTGCCATCCCAAAGAAAAATCCGGTCAAGCCGAACTGCGACGCCAAAAACAGAGACGCCGCCAGGATTGTTGTATAAACCCGGCTGCCTCGATGCGCCTCGATTCTTCCTGTTAACGCAAGATAAGCATAGATCGCCAGATAACCAAAGAGATTCGGAAATCCTCCGGTACCGAAATATCCAATCAGCGGAAACAGCACATAAATCAATGACGCAAGCAAGGCGGTTTTGTTATCGAGCAATCCTTTGAACAATTTCAGCACAATCAGCAGCGTTGCAAGAGACATAAAAAGATTGAGAAGCTGATAGCTGAATTCGCTTACACCGAAGATTTTCATAAATAACGCAAGAGACAGAACCGAAAGCTGCGGATGGTCCATATATCGGGTTGGATTTTGGGTCGGAGGGTTGCCGACAGCCCATGTCGTCATGCCTTTGGTGTAATCCAGACCGTAATTGACATGTGACCGGGCGGCCCAGGCGCCGCTTGCGTCCGCCCAGCTATGCAGACCGCCGAAAGGTCTGGGCATATCCCTTGTCAGCGTAATGACAAGAATAACGATGATGATCGAGGCTGCTGCCCAGAAATAACCGCTGTTTTCTTTTTCAGGCTTTATGATCGTTTTCGCCATTGTTGGAAACCTTAAACTATATTCACACAAAATTTTCGACTGTCGCAACAATATATTCGGTTGCGTCTATTTTATTCGCAAGATATTTATTGTTTAAAGCCCTGTATTGATCTTTTGAGTTCTGATTATTTAGGATGTCAATCGACTTTTCAAGAGCCTTCCTGGTGTCGGTTATATGATGCAGCAAACCATATTTTTCAAATTCCATAATGGTTCCGGCAGAAAGAGTATTGATGTAAACAGCAGGCACCGCCAATAAGGCGGATTCGGAAGCCATGGTGGCTCCTTCGGTGATGCAAAGGCTGGCAAACGCCATAACATGATGTATTTTATTGAATGGAATTTTCAGCTTATATTTTTCAAGAGCATCCGGCAACTTTATTTCTGACGTGATGTACGGCCTTGCGTATTTTGATATGGTTTCGATGAAATCCGTTATTGATTTTTTTTCAAAACCGGATTGGCCTACGTCATGATGAGCCTGCCAGCTGACAAGCCTGATGACGGCATATTTTTCATCCGGGTCAATTCCCAGCGAGCGGACAACCTGACGGTCGGGCGAAAACCGGTTCGGATGAAGATACGCTAGCTCATGACAGCCTGCATAGAAAACCTGCTTATCGCCAAGTATTTTTAAATAACACGAAGGAGTCTGGATGGACGCAGCAAAAGGAAACGTCAGCTTGTGCGATATTCCGGCGTGTTCGGTATCATCCCAGACCACAACGGGCTTTCGGACTGCAAAGCCGACATGGGCGGCAAAAACCCCGCCGATTGCCGTCAGCACGTCCGGCCTAAACTTCCGGCAAAATCGATACAGATTAAAATCCCGAACCACAAGCTCCTTAAAGAGCGATAGCTTATGATTGCCAATCGAGCTTAGCGTTGTAAAAGGGATGCCGTACTCATTCAGTAAATCGATGGTTATATCTTTTTGTCTTGCGGTCACGGCAATGTCATGACCATGCTGCCGCCAAAGGCTGATTGCATTACGAAAAAAGTGGACATGGGCAGGATGAGTAATATCCACCAGAATTCTCATTTCAAATCCTTATTCGCTTCCATATCAAACCACATCGCAAACAGAATAAACTGTGCGGCGGACATAAAGCAGAACATCGCCGCCAGCGCGTTCATCGGCGGAATATGCCCGTCGGAAAACCAATGGTAAAACATCC
>CAZVXR010000265.1:0-2904 GCA_964630865.1 uncultured Pirellulales bacterium
TTCCGATGTATATAGTCGGGATAATCGCAGTCGTACCGAGGCACAGGAGGTGGTTCAATACACCGAACAGGCGATTTTGGCTGCGATTCGATGCCGGGCCAGCGATATTTTAATTGACCCGCAAGGCGAAAAATACGCCATTCGTTTTCGCGTGGATGGGTTTCTTCGGCAGTACGAACAGATTGACGACAAGCGATCCAATGCTGTGATAAACAGCCTTAAGGCGATTTCCGGAATGGATATTGCTGAGAAACGCCGTCCACAGGATGGCGCGTTTATGGCCCAAACTCCCGGCGGGCAGATTTATTTCCGTATGGCCAGTTCCGGCGTTGTTGGCGGTGAGAAGCTGGCCATTCGCGTTCTCGACCAGACGCGCGGGGTGATGACCCTCAAGGAAATTGGATTTGAACCGGATCAGATTAAATCGCTGACCTCGCTGGTCGCTCAGCCGCAGGGGATGGTTTTGATTTGCGGGCCGACCGGCAGCGGCAAAACCACGACGCTGTATTCGCTGCTGAATATGATTAACTTTAATGAACGCAATGTCGTGTCGATTGAAGACCCCATCGAGCATGTCTTTCCGCATATCAGCCAGATTGAGGTCAATACCAAAGCCAATGTGACATTTGCCAATTCGCTTCGCAGTATTCTGCGTCAGGACCCGGATGTCATCTGTGTCGGCGAAATTCGCGATGCGGAAACGGCGGCGATGGCGGTTCAGGCTGCTCAGACGGGTCACCTTGTTCTGGCCACGCTGCATGCCAGCAGCAATATGGCCGCGATGGTACGGCTGATGGATTTGGGTGTTCGGCCATTACTGCTCGCTTCGGCGCTGAATGTGATTATTTCACAGCGGTTGATCCGCCGACTATGCGAACATTGCAAGGGGCCGGCGACCTTGACGCAAAGCCAGATGGATTATTGCTCACAGAATAATCTCAGTTCGTCGCAGATTCTTCATGCCCAGGGCTGCGGCGCCTGCGGCGGAACGGGCTATCTGGGGCGAACGGCGATTATGGATATTCTCTATGTCAACGAGCATATTCGCACGGTCTTGTGCAATAATACGCTGTCGCCGGGCGACTTGAAACAGAAGGGTGACAAGCAATTCCATGCGACGCTGCGTGATGTGGGTACGAAAAAAGTGCTGAATGGAACAACGACGCTGGCGGAAGTCAAGCGGGTAGTCTCATCTTTGGAGTAAACCATGATTTTCTGGATATGTTTAATTGCAGGTTTGGGGTTTGCCTGGCTCGGCGTAAAAAAAGGGTTTTATGTCTGGGTTGCCACGTTGTTTAGCGCCATGGCGGCGATTTACATTGGCGTGCTTTCGACGCCGGTTATTCTCAAGATGTCGCCGGAATACAGCCAGTCCGGGTATTATGCTGCGGCAACGATGTTTGCGATGGCGATGGCGGTGTTTGTGATATTGCAGCTTTTTGGATATTTTTATCTGCTGCGCGATGCGGAAGAATATTTCCCCAAATTGATCGATCAGGTAGGCGGGGCGTTGTGCGGTTTTCTGTTCAGCTATTTTCTGATTGGGTTCATTCTGTACCTGTTGGCTATTATGCCGTTTTCACGGACTGATATTCCGTCTTTTCTGCCCCAGCGGGACAGCATGCTCAAATTCAGTTCCCCCGCAATCATCCGCGCCTGCAATTTCATCGGCGCCTATTCTCTGGAATGCTTTGACGGCGAACCGGAGGCGGTGGTTGAAAAATTGACTGCGATGGAAAAATAAAACTCTCATCGTCATGAGAAAATATAATGTAATAGTTGAATTTTGAATTTATAGTGGGCAGGACATGCTGTCATTTATAGCCTTTATGGGTTTTTTGATGAGTTTTACGGCTCATATTCTCTTGCTATTTAAAGTGGATATACCTTCACAAAAAGTTTCACTAGTACTTACCGCTGGGATTGTAATATTGTTTCTTGTAAGGCTTGTTTCTACGGCAAATTTACGACAGACTAATAACTGGTTTTGGGATCCCTGTATCAAGGGACTCTGCCCCATTCTCTTGAAAATGTGCACAATTACTATAGTTGTTTATGGAATTGCAATGACCATAAGCAATTTAATTGGTGTATTTTCGATGATATCTCCATCCTTTACGAAAGAGGATTATTTGATAGCTTCCAGGAAAATATTTATTGGAGTTTTTTCTTTATGGTCATCATGTTATTTTGTTGAATTTACACTTAACTGGTGTTTTGAAAAACTTCGAACAAAAACCGTCTTTTAATTTGTGGAACGGTTTTTACCTTGGTAGTTTTGCAGGGTGGGGTATGTTCGCGCGGTATTTTATGCCGATGCCACCCAATTATTGAATTCGATAACGACTCCGCAGGAGTCTAATCCGAATAGCTCCGGGTGAGCGAAGCGAAACCCGGAGAAAAGAGCCAACACAAAAAGTTCGACCCCGAATGGGGTCGAACGAATAAATGGATAAATCAATGACGACGTACACCCAAATTTTGTACCATATCGTTTTTGGAACCAAAGGCCACCATGCTTATCTTGACCTGGAGCGGCATGATGAGCTTTGCGGCTACATTGCGGGAATTCTGAAAAACAAAAAGTGTATGCCGTACAAAATGGGTGGATATACTGATCATATCCATATATTGACTGAACTTCATCCCTCGATTTCTCTTTCGGGGCTGGTTAAAGATATTAAATTGGCTTCCTCGTCATGGATTAAAGATGAAAAAATATTTCCATCCTTTTCCGGCTGGCAGGAGGGATATGGAGCGTTTACCTGCTCGTGGTCAGTCAAGCACGAAGTCGAGGAATACATTTTCCGGCAGCGCGAACACCATCAACGTAAAACATTCAAAGAAGAATATGTTGCGTTTTTGCGGCGGGCAGGAATTGATTTTGATGAGAATCGATTGTAA
>CAZVXR010000266.1:0-4960 GCA_964630865.1 uncultured Pirellulales bacterium
TTTTGGGGTATTACCATTGCTGCGATAGTTGCCGGCATGTTTGCCTTGCTGACAGTTGCCGGTGCGATGGGTAACAACCCGGCACTGATTGCTTCCAGCGGTATGGGGACGGATAAACTGGATATCTTTATGGCATTTATCAGCTCAATTGGTCAGGTCGGCTGGTTGTCCAAAGTGATGTTTTGGGTCTTTGTCGCTGCGTGTATTTGCCCAACGGGATTTTGTGCATTCCTGGCTGCGAACTCCTTTTCTACGATGTTTCCCAAGTTGCCGCGCGTGGGGATGACCCTGGCCGCTGGGGCGGTTGGCGTAGTTCTTGCTGCCACAGGTGTAGCGAATAACCTGGTCGGCTTCTTTCTGATTATTGGTGCATCGTTTGGTCCGATTATCGGGGCGATGGCCGCCGACTACATTCGCAGCGGCACCTGGCGCGGCCCGCGAAAAGGAATTAATTGGGCAGGCTATGTCGCATGGGCGGCTGGATTCCTTGTCGGCATCCTTGGTGTGCTGCCCACAGTCGGATTTAAGTATGGCCTGGAAACCTTGATGTCATTTATCGTCGGGTTTGCGGTATATTTGATTGCTGCGGAGATGGGGTTAGAGCCGGAAACGGTTGAGCTTGGAAAATAACGATTTGCGGAGAATCGAGTAAAAACGAACTGTGTGGTGAGTGCCACAAAAGTTAGACTTAAACTTTAAAGGACATGATTTCAATGAAAAACAGTATTTGTTCTCTTCTGGGTGTTCTTGCGATAAGCGTAATCATTGTTTTTTCGGGATGCGAAAAAAAGACAGATCAACCTGTGCCATCGGTTCCCGAAAAACAAGCCGCTGCCGTTGAAACACCCGCGGTGTCGGAGGTCAATAAGCCTGCTATGCCGGAAGCACCCGCCGCACCTGCTGTGTCAGGCGATGCAGCCAAACTCGTTGCTATTCCACTGAAATTGCCTGAGGCGATGTTTGTCGGTACTCCGCAGAATCTGGAAGGCGTGGCCAATCTCGAAAAGCCGCTGGGTCGTGAACGCCCGCCATTTTTGGCGCCGGAAGGGGTTATCAATCTCGCTTTAAATAAGCCCGTAACCAGCTCCGAGTCGTCGCCGTTTATGGGTGAGTTGTCGATGATTGTTGATGACGACAAGGCCGCTGCTGACGGCAGTGTTGTCGAGTTGGGCCCGCTTCAGCAATGGGTGGCCATTGATCTTCAAAAAGAGAGTGATATTTATGCCATTGTTGTCTGGCACTTTCATAAAACGCCGGTAGTTTATTACGATATTGTTGTTCAGGTCGCCAAAGATGAGAAATTCATCGATGCGGTAACGGTCTTTAACAACGACCAGGACAATACGTTAGGGCTTGGCGCCGGCACCGATAAAAACTATATCGAAACTGCCGAAGGCAAGCTCATTGATTGCAAAGCTGTACGCGGACGGTATGTGCGTCTGTGGAGTAAAAGCAATAACCAGAATGATTACAACCACTACATTGAGGTTGCGGTCTATGGTAAATAGGACGGCATGAACCTGTCGCGAACAGGCTGGCTGCTGTTGGGCGTTGCGCTGGCGTTTGGTTTTTGGTTTCGAACCTATGCGCTCCAGCTAAGGCCAATGCACACAGATGAAGCGGTTCATGCCGCAAAGTTCGGCGCCTTGCTGGACAGAGGTTTTTATGCATACGACCCCAATGAATTTCATGGGCCTGCGCTCAACTATGTTACGCTGATTAGTGCATTTCTTGGCGGTAAGTCAACGTATCCCCTTGTTACTGAAACAACGCTGCGGCTTGTGCCGGCGGTGTTTGGTATACTGCTGATGCTTGCACCGCTGTTGTTTTTCGATGGGGTTGGGCTGCGGGCAGCGATGCTGTCGGTAATCTTGCTGGCATTGTCGCCGGTTTTTGTTTTTTACAGTCGTTACTATATTCCCGAGATGCTGCTGGTGTGTTTTACCGCTGGTTTTCTGGGCGGCTTGTGGCGGTACCTGCGGTCGCGGCGGCTCGGCTGGATGATTTTTGCCGGCCTGTGTGCCGGGCTGATGGCGGCAACCAAAGAGACATTCGTTTTGACGTTTACCGCAGCGGCATTGGCAGGGCTGCTGACCGCAGTATGGATGAGGTTATCCATCCGCTCTGCGTTTCGCGGGCGGGATGTCCTGATTGGGTCGATTGCGGCGCTGGCAGTCTACCTCCTGTTTTTTTCCTCGTTCGGCAGCAATCCTCGCGGCATTCTCGATTCGATTTTCACGTTTACACAGTGGATAAAGCACGGCACAGCCGATCGCATGCATGTACATCCGTGGTATTGGTATTTTCATCTGCTGACATGGAATGAACTAACTGAGCGGATTATCTGGAATGAGGATATCATTGTCGTTGGCGCCGCAATCGGCGCGATAGTTGCCTTCTGGCCCGAGAGTGCAGCACCAAACCGAAATCCGCTTTTGGTATTTCTTGCATTTTTTACCCTGTTGCTAACCGGCATTTACACACTGATTCCCTACAAGACCCCGTGGTGCGTATTGAGCTTTTTGTATGGGATGGTTTTGCTTGCGGGGGTGGCCGCCGATAAACTGCTTAAGGCGTCTGTGCCGCGATGGCCTAAAGCGACACTCTGGATAGCCTGTCTTGCATTCGGCGCGGTCAGTCCTGTGCTGCAAACAGTCCTGCTCAATACCGTCTATTGTGCCCATCCGGGCAATCCGTGGGTCTACGCCCATACCAGCCGGGATATTTTTGTACTCGAGCGCACAGTGCGGCAGGTTGCCGCCGCCGACCCGAGTGGCAAAGCGATGTCCATCCAGATTATTGCTCCCGGCCATGATTACTGGCCTTTGCCGTGGTATCTGCGGGATTTTACAGCTATCGCCTATACCGCTGCGGTGGATTGTAATTTACCCAATTCGCCGCTGATGCTCTATAACGCCCAGATCGAACAGGATGTGCTGCGAAAGCTTTATCAGTCCGTCCCGGCGGCAGAACGCACTTTATATGTCCCGCTTTTTGACCACGCTCTTGCGCTCCGTCCGGGCGTCGAATGGCGGGGGGCGATTACCTTACCGTTATGGGAACGCGCGTTTGCCCAGTCGGCGGATCCTAACAAACCAATGACCACAAACTCAAATGAAGGACCGGCAGTGCAAATCAATGTCGAACGAAAAGAAATTCAAGGTTTAGTTAAGTTCAGTCATCAGGCGATGAATACCGTTTTTGAAGTCTTTATTCAGGCTGACGACGGAGCGTATGCCGGACGTGCCGCCCGTACGGCATTTAACGAGATAGACCGGCTTGAGCAGCAATTAAGCCGTTTTGTGGAAAACAGCGACATTAGCCGTATCAACCGCGCCGCTGCGGGCGAGCGGCTGACCGTTTCGCCCGATACGATGGCGTGCCTGGCCGTGGCTAAACGGATTTACGACCAGACAGGTGGGGCGTTTGATGTTACGGTCGGGGCGATGGTTGACCTCTGGCGACAAGGTGAACCCGCAGTCGAACAGATTGATAAGCTCCTGCAAACCCGAACCGGAGAGCCTTTCACGCTCGACGAGACCGCGTTGTCTGTGACAGTTTTGCGTGCGAATGTCGGGCTGGATTTAGGCGGCGTCGGCAAAGGCTATGCGGTCGACTGTATAGCGAAAGTCTTGCGGGACTGGGGCATTGAACGCGCCATGATTCACGGCGGGTCAAGCTCCGTCCGGGCGATGGCCGCGCCGGCGGGAAAAGCCGGCTGGCCCATTGCGCTGTCCAACCCGCACGACCCAAACCAGCGGCTGCGGCTGGAAATGGCCGACCAATCGCTAAGCTGTTCGGGTCTGCAGCGCGGCAGCCATATCATCAATCCTGCCAACGGCAAACCGATTGCCGATAAGCGGGCAGTCTGGCTGCTGACCAGGGACTCAGCCGCCGTCGCCGATGCGCTGACTACAGCGCTGATGGTCATGCCGGTTGAGGCAATCGAGTCGTTCGCTAAGTCCTGCCCGAATAATGAAATTATCGTGATACCCGCAGTGTCGCCAACCCCGCTCCAGTTTGGCCGCCGCAGCCTCGTTTTTTAATCCGCGCCCTGTAAAGCCTGTACTCCCAACTGCCCATCCGGCTCTTTACATGTTCTTAAAGAATTGGAGATTTAAAAAATGATTCGAAGACAATTTTGCCGAAATGTTTGAAATTGTGGAATTCACCCCCGACATCCGGACACTATGCCCACTTGTACATCTGAAAGGAATTTTTTTAAGCGGGGCACATTTCCCCCATTTTCACCAAACCAAACTCTATTATCCTTTATTAGTTTCTGCATATTTTCTTTAGAAGTAAACCAGCACCTTCCTTTGGTTGGCTTTATTTTTTTACCACTTGGAGTAGTGATGGGATAATCATAATCTGCTGAATAAGTCTTTACTGTAAGATCACTCGAAGCCCACGGACCTCTTGGGTCATTATCAGAGTTTATGTATCTCTCATCTTGAGAATCGGTTCTTGGCAATAAATTCCTGACCCATCCAAACGTTACATCGCCCTCGACTTTATTTTTTGCGTAACAAATAACAAAGTCGTGATTATCTGAAAAATACTTAGCATCATTTTGAGGTGAAAATTTCTTCTGCCAGATAATATTGGCAACAAAGTTGTAATCTCCAAATACATCATCCATCAACATTCTTAGTCGATGTTGTTCACAGTCATCACAGGAGATATATATTGCTCCATCTTCCGCCAGCAATTCTTGCAGCAATCTCAACCTTGGCATCATCATACAGAGCTATTTGTCGTGCCGTGTCAGGTCTTCTTTATCGACGACCTTACCTAACCAGTCCTGCATCATCGGTGAATTGACATTGTCGTTATAGACCCAGTTTTCGTTGCCGGTATTGTTTTCACGTTCCGTGCCGACGAACAGCAGCGCGTCACCGGCCTTGAGCTGCGTCGCGGTGCCCTGCAGGTAGACGATCTTGGTGCCGAACACCGGCAG
>CAZVXR010000267.1:0-2329 GCA_964630865.1 uncultured Pirellulales bacterium
GGATATCAGATAAATAGGAATTATTGTTAGTTAGCTGGCTGACCATTGTGTTGTAATTCGGAAGCAAACTTGTATTATTATTTGGATACCCTGGAGCCACCCCATTATGATCGAGTGCGTAGCGTTCGATAGCCTCGCGGAGGGTTTTGAGGTTTGCTTTTGCGGCGGCTTCTTTGGCTAATTGGGATTGATTTTGAAACTCCGGCAGGACAATCGCCGCGAGGATTCCCAATATCGCAACGACGATCATCAACTCCACAAGGGTGAAACCCTTGCGGAATTGATAATTGATAATTGACACTTTCCCAATTAAATTTTTCATTGCTGTTAGCAGTTAGCTGAAATCTGTTATCGGTAATCTGTCTTCTGGCTCCTGATTTTTGCGTCGCTTGCCCCTCTTGCGTCTCTAGCGTTAAAATATTTATTTCTCAATTCTCAATTCTAAATTGTCAATTCTATTCCCGTCTTGCGGACTAAGCGATTGAACTTGGTGTCGCTTTTCAGGTCGATCACATCAACCGGCTTATCGAGAGCAAAGATTAAATCCCCATAAAAACTGAAAAAGTCTTTATCCTCGATACCCTCTACGGCAATATCAATATCCCGACTGACTTTGTCCGCAAGCAGTGCGGACCCAAACAATAATACCTTTTTGGGGTTATATCGTTCAGAGATATTCCGGATAATTGCTTTTTCGCGTTCTGTGATCATATCTGTCCATTGTCATTCATTCTATGAGAAATGTCAAGGCCGATGCCCCGCGGCTTTAAATATGGATATTGGGCATTGGATATTGACATTACAAATTAAATTTTTCATTCTGTCTTCGGACTTGCGGCTTCTGACTCCTGCGTCTCATATTTTTCCAGCTTGGTGGCGCATTCGGAGAGTAAATTCAAAAGGTCGCCATGCAGTTTGGCGTATTTTTCTTCCACCTCTGGGCAGGGCGTCGGCTTGGCGTCCAACTGTTCCTGACAGGTGGTCATGCTGGCCTGATACTCGGCGACGGTCTTATCAAACATCTGCTGTGCGTCGGCGTACTGCTTTTTCAGACTTTCATTGTCCGCTTTAAGCTGTTCAAGCTGCTGAGTCAATTCGGCTTTGCTTTGTTCCGACTTTGCGGTCAGTTCGGCAATCTGCTTATCTTTGTCCACAATCTCCCTTTTCAGTTGCAGATTTTCGTTGCCGACAATCTGCGCCCGGCGGACCATATCGGAGTCATTTTGGGGTTTGCCGCAGCCGAGGAGGAATAAAAAAGAACCTAATAAGACAGGTATGCAGGTATGCAGGTATACAGGTATACAAGGTGAACGCAAAGATTTTCGATTTTCCATTTTCCATTTCCTTTTTTGCCACAGAGTGGCACAGAGAAATACAGAGAGTTAGCTCAACAACTCATACTATAATAAACTATCCGCAGTCAACTATACACTGTTTTATCGTCCGGATTTGACAGGAACTTAAGAATATGTAGGTATGAATATAGATGGGAATAGCCTGTTTTTTGTGGGCCGATGACGCTTGTAAACCTTGAAAAGTGTTACCCATGTCGTCGGCATAATGTGTTACCTATGTATCAGTTGACACAAGGGGGATTAACGCAGTTTTTTCATTTCGATTTTATTGATTTTTTCGTATAATTTCGCGTTGAGCGGCCAAAAGCCTGCTTTCAGAAGTCAGGAATCAGGAGATGAATCAAAAATACACACCGAGAATGAAAATCTATTTGTTGGCAAATGGAATTTTATAGAAAATGATGGGCTAATGCCCATCCCGCGGGAGTATGAAATTTTGGGATTATTATGGATGAGAGTATAGAAATTGTAACCGAATCGGCGGCAGAGACAGTTTCGCTGGGCAAGAAGCTGGCGGGTGGGCTGCGTGGGGGGCAGATTGTTGCCCTCATCGGCAATCTCGGCAGCGGCAAGACGCATTTGATTAAAGGCATTGCCCAGGGACTTGGTGCGCCAGACCCAACGAAGGTGTGCAGTCCGACGTTTGTGCTGGTCAATGAATACGAGGCGCGGGATGGGGAACTGACATTGTATCATATCGACGCGTACCGGCTTAATTCCGTGCGGGAATTTGAACTGCTGGGGTTTGAGGATTTGTGCCGCCCGGATGCGATTGTCCTGATCGAATGGGCGGATAAGGTGATGCCTGCACTAACGGGGCTGGAGATGGTGCGTATCGAACTGGCACACGCCGGGGAGAATCGGCGGGTTATTCGGATAACAGGAATGTAGGAATAAAGGAATACTTAAATAAAGGTATACAGGTATGCAGGTATACAGGTATGCAGGTATACAAAACGTGAGAATGCAGGTAT
>CAZVXR010000268.1:0-2781 GCA_964630865.1 uncultured Pirellulales bacterium
GATTTGTTCGATGCCGTCAGCCTGTTCATTGCATGCAACGGCAATTTCACCGACCAGCGAGGCGGTCTTGCCGGAACGGGTCAGAATTTCCGATAATTTCTTGCTGACTTCAGCTGCGATTTCAGACCCTTTTTTGGACTGATCCACGGAGGTCTGAATCATCTGTTCTGTGTTTTTGGCCGCTTCCGCACTGCGAATCGCCAGATTACGAACTTCTTCGGCTACAACGGCAAACCCTTTGCCCGCCTCTCCGGCTCGCGCGGCTTCAACCGCCGCATTCAGCGCAAGAAGATTCGTCTGGAATGCGATCTCGTCGATAACTTTGATGATCTTGGATGTGGCTTCGGAGCTCTTGAGAATATCCTGGATAGCCAGATTCATTGTTTTAATAGCAACTGCGCCGTCATTTGCGGCAGCCTGCGCCTGCTGAGCTAAAGTGTTGGCCTGTTGGGCATTTTGAGCATTCTGTTTTGTCGTTGAGGTAATTTGTTCAAGACTGGAGGATGTCTCCTGCAAACCGGCAGCCTGTTCAGTTGCACCGGCGGCAATGGTTTGGGACGACTCACTAAATTGATCCGACGCCGAAGACAAATACTCGGCAACATCCTTATTAGCCCGTATAGCTTTTCGCAGCGGAGTAACGATGCCGCGAGTAGCCATCGGCACAACCAGAATAACAACCGCCGTCAAAAAGGCTCCGCTAACGGCCAGCCCCCAGATCAAGCTCTGAGATAAGACCGCCCGGTTCTGTTTTTGACTTTCCGCCAGAGCCTGTTCGATGTTCATCCGCTGCTGTTTAATACTTTTCTGAATGCGGTCTTTTTTGATTTCCACAAAAAGGATGCCGTAAAAATCGCCGGGCTTGTAATTGGGATTCATGCGAACCATATCCGCGTCCATAAACAGCGGCAGATAAAATCGCAGCGTGGCTTCCTTATCCTCTTTACCCCGGATGACCAGCGCCTTATCCATTTTGGCCTGTTGTAAAACATCTTCGGGAACGTTTTTTCGGGTCGTATCCGTATTGGACGACAGTTCAAGCTCTCCCTTGGGTCCATAAAATGAAAACTCATTAAGCAATTCAATTTTGACTTGTTTTTTCGCCAAGTCGATAAACTTCGACGCCTCACCCGGCTGGAGAGAACTGCCGATGGCAATTTTAATTTCCTGCAGCAGGTCTTTGGCCGATTGCTCGGATAGCGAAATCAATTCCTCCGCAGACTGGGTGGAAATGGCTTCCAGCGACTGTGAAAACTGCCCTGCGGTTTTTGTAAAATTGGTTTTTGCCAGATAGAAATTGACCCCCTGCAGCACAATCCCCAGCACGATAAACGGCAGCAGAGAAATCAGAAGAATTTTCCATAACAAATTTAAACGGATGCCCATCATAGTACCTCTCCTTTACGATCTGTGTCGGTATAGTTAACGCTATGCGCATTTTCCCCAATACGATAGAAGGGAAAATCTTTTTTCTTGGCAAATCCCGACGAACTGCACGCAATACATGGTGCGCCGGCACGGATACACCAATTGACACCGCTGTTCCATTGGCGATTGGGGCATTCGGTTTTGGTCAGAGGCCCAAGACAGCCCAACTGGAACAAACAACCCACCGGATCGCCGAAATGCGCGGCGAAAATTTTACGTTCATAGTAATGATATCGCGGGCAGTTGTCGTGCGTCGAACGGCTGTAAAACATGTTCGGGGTCAGCAGGATTGGGTCGACTTGCGGATATCCTTTGGCTGCGACATAAGCCAGCGTGCCGACAATCGCATCCGGATGGATAGGACAGCCGGTACAATTGATCAGTTTCTTTTCCGAGGACAAATTGTGTTTTTTCATAAAGTCCAGAACACTGGCCGCACCGGACTGATTGCCTTCAGCAGCGGGGATTCCGCCAAAGGTGGCGCAGGTTCCCGCGGCCACAATCGCATGAGCTTTGGGAATCATTTCCAGCAAAATCTCTTCAAACGGCTTTCCGCCAATGACGCACGCTTTGGGCATGCCCATCGGAATAGAGCCTTCAATCACCAGAATGTAACCGCCTTCCTGGACCGCTTTTTGGAGCGCGTCGACAAACACATGTCCTTGTGCGGCCCCGATATTCTGGTGTATCGCCAGAGAAATATAACGGGTCAGCAAGTCTGCCGGTTCCGGATCGACTGAGTTAAGCAGCGAAATCGAATCGCCGGAACACGATTGCCCCTGCAGCCAGATGACGCGGGTGGTGGTAGCCAGCTTTTCCATGCCTGCCGCAAAAACGTAAGCCATTTCCTTCGGCAGCGATGCCGAGGCGGCAAGGGCGGCTCCCAATTTCAAAAAATCTCGTCGTGTAAATGTATTCTTCATAAGATTCAGGTATCCCTTAAACAAGCAATGCGTTCTATTTTTTAATTAATGTACGGCACAGGCGATGCAAGGGTCGAACGAGCGAACAATCCGGCCAGCCTCAATAGGCTGTTTGGAATCTTCAATAATCGTACCTTCCAGCGCTTTTTCCACCGGGCCGGGCAGGCTTTGGTCGTCGCGAGCCGAACAGTTCCACGTCGTCGGTACAACACACTGATAATTCTTGATTTTGTGATTTTCAATCGTCAGCCAGTGTCCCAGCGCTCCGCGTTCGGCCTCAACCAGACCGAATCCTTTGCCGGATTCAGGTATGGTAAATGGTTTGGCCATCGGCTGACCTATTTCCAGTTCGTCAACCCATGCGTATAATTGCTTAACCAGCCATTTGGCTTCCAGGCCTCTGGCCAAATGCCGTCCCAAAACAGAATTC